>NZ_BCQR01000030.1 GCF_001552175.1 Actinomadura kijaniata NBRC 14229 | reverse complement strand
CCCGCCGGGCTCGCCGGGCGCCGGGGCCGGCTCGGCGGCGGACGGGTCGGCGGTGGGCGGGTCGGACGGCGGCTGGACCGTCCAGGAGGCGCCCGGCACCGGCGCGGGCGACGCCGCAGGGTCCTGGAACATCTCGGGGGCCCGCGCGGCGGGCGGCTGGTCGAACCGCGGCTGGTCGAACCGCTCCTGCTCGAACCGCGGCTGCTCGAACGCCGGCGCCTGCGGGGCCGGGGCCTCGGGGGTCTCCGGCGCCTGCGGGGCTTGCGGCGCCTGCGGGGCTTGCGGGGCCTGCTCGGCGCGGTCCGGCCGCGCCTCCTCGTTCTCTTCCAGGATCGCCTCGTACGCCTGGGTGACCGCGGGGTTCACGGCGTGCAGCTCGGGGTCGTCGGCGTCGTCCTTCAGGTCGGCGAACCACTCCAGCGTCGGCTCCTCGCCGCCCTTGTCGGCCGGATCGCCCGGAACGGTGGGACGCTGCTCACTCACGCGTTGACCAATCTCTTGATGATCGAGGTGAAGAAGCCGAGCCCGTCGGTGGACGGGCCGGTGAGGGACTCGACGGCGTGCTCGGGGTGCGGCATCAGGCCGACCACGTTGCCGGCCTCGTTGGTGATGCCCGCGATGTCGTTGAGCGAGCCGTTGGGGTTCAGGTCCAGGTAGCGCGCCACGACCCGGCCCTCGGACTCCAGCGCCTTCAGCGTGTCGTCGTCGGCGGTGTACCGTCCGTCGGCGTTCTTGACCGGGATGACGATCTCCTGGCCGGGGCTGTAGTCGGAGGTCCACGCGGTGTCGGCGTTGTCGACGCGCAGCCGCTGGTCGCGGCAGACGAAGTGCAGCCCGACGTTGCGCAGCAGCGCGCCGGGCAGCAGGTGCGCCTCGCACAGGACCTGGAAACCGTTGCAGATGCCGAGCACCGGCAGGCCCGCGTTCGCGCCGGCCTTCACCTCGGCCATGATCGGCGCGGCGGCCGAGATCGCGCCCGCGCGCAGGTAGTCGCCGTAGGAGAACCCGCCGGGCAGGACGACGGCGTCCACCCCCTGCAGGTCGTGATCGGCATGCCAGAGCGCGACGGGCTGGGCTCCGGCCAGCCTCACCGCACGTGCGGCGTCGCGATCATCGAGTGAACCTGGGAAGGTGATGACCCCGACCCGGGCAGCATCCATCGCTTCTGTTCCTTCGCCTGCGATCCTTGCCCGCCGTGGCGGCAGGCGCTACTGCGTATGAGGGCGGCCGGCGACGGCGGCGGGTACCACCGGTCAACCGTTACGCGTCGAAAACCCCCCGCGCGCGTCCCAATCTACCCGGCGCTGTGCATGAGACGGCGTTCGAGGCTGCGGTTGAGCGCCTCGTCTCGCCAGGTCAACCGCTTCCGCAGGTGAACGACGGTGCCGCGGTCGGGACCGGAGTCGATGTCGAGGTCGTCCACCAGCGCCTGCATGATCTTGATGCCGCGGCCCGACTCGGCCAGGCTTCCCGGCCCCGTGCCGGGCGGGACCGGGCGCGGCCCGCGCCCCCAGTCCATGATCTTCAGCTGGACGGTGTCCTCGTCCACGTGGCCGAACACCTCGTAGTTGCCGCACGCGTGGGCGTGTTCGACGGCGTTGGTGCAGGCCTCGGAGGCGGCGACGAGGATGTCGGCGACGCACTCCTCCGTGACGCCGAGGGCGCGCAGCGCGTCGCCCACCACCCGCCGGACGACGGGGATGCTCGGCGCCACGCGGGGGAGCGCGAGCGAGAACTTCATGTCCACCGGTCACCTCGTGTCATTCCCAGGCCCCCCTGGTCGGACCCCCGGTTCCGGAGCTCGCCCGACGACTCGACGCAGATAGGACTTCCCCGGTGGAATCTTCCGTAATCGCTATACTGTCCGGTCTTTCATGACCATTGCGCGACATGATCTCCGCGGGCGTCCGACCCGGCGGTCTGGACCGTTCCCACAACGGCCGGAACGGCGCGGCGGGCGGGCCCGGCGGATGGCGCGGCGCGTTCCCCGGGGGCCGGGCGGGTCAGAGGACGCGGACCTCGAAGTCCTCGATGACCGTGTTCGCCAGCAGCGTTTCGGCGATCTTGCGGACCTGCTCCAGGGCGGCCTCGTCGGCGGGGCCGTCCAGCTCCACCTCGAAGCGCTTGCCCTGGCGGACGGCCGCGACCCCCTCGAACCCGAGCTGCGGCAGTTTGCGGACGATCGCCTGCCCCTGCGGGTCGAGGATCTCCGGCTTGAGCATGACGTCGACGACGACGCGCGCCACGATCGTCCCCCTGAGGTGCGTTGGTTTACCTGACGGGGTGAAGCGTACGGCACCATGACAGGGCACGATGCACCAGCACCCGTCCCCGGAGTCGCCGATGAAGATCGAGGAGCTGTCGCCGCCCGAGCGCCGCCTCTGGGAGGCCTTTCCGCGCGGTGAGGTGGTGGACCTGTCCGGGGGCGACCCGGCGTTCACCGACCCCGGGAGCTGGGGGCCCGAACGGGTGGTCCGCGCGCAGGTGCTGGTGGCGTTGCTGGCCGGAGCGGTGGAGCCCGAGCCGGGGCAGGTCGCGGCGGTCAACCTGACCGGCGCCCGGATCATCGGGCACCTCAACCTCGGGCACGCCTCGGTGGCGGTGCCGCTGACCCTCACCGACTGCGTGTTCGACGAGGCCCCGCTGCTGTACTGGGCGAGCATGAACACCGTCCACCTGATGCGGTGCCGGATGCCGGGCCTGAACGCCTCCGGCGCGCGCATCGACGGCCACCTGTGGCTCCAGGGCAGCCGGATCACCGGCGGCCTGCTGCTGGACGGCGCGCACATCGCGGGCATCCTGAACATGTCGGGCGTGCAGCTGGCCAACCCCGGCGGCGACGCGCTGCTCGGCGACCGTCTCGTCGTGGACGCGAACGTGTACTGCGACCACGGGTTCACCGCGCACGGCGAGGTCCGGCTGCCCGGCGCCCGCGTCGGCGGCCAGCTGATCTTCCGGCAGGCGCACCTGCACAACGAGGGCGGCGCGGCCCTGTACGCCAGCCGCCTGGACGTCGCGGCGAACGTGTTCTGCGACGGCGGCTTCACGGCCAACGGCGCGGTGCGGCTGCGCGGCGCGCGGGTCGGCGGCTACCTGTCGCTGGTCGGCGCGAAGCTCTCCCACCCCGGGGACGTGGCGCTGAACGCCAACGACCTGGCCGTGGAGACCGACGTGTACTGCTCCGACGGGTTCACGGCCGACGGGTCGGTGTCGTTCGAGGGCGCCCGGATCACCGGCCAGCTCAGCCTGCGCGGCGCGCGGCTGTCCAACCCCGGCGAGACGGCGCTGAGCCTCCAGCGCCTCCAGGCCGAGGAGGTCCTGCTGCACTTCGCCGAGCCGATCAAGGGCGTCGTCGACCTGTCCTACGCCCGGCTCAACCTGCTGCGCGACGATCCCAAGACCTGGCCGGAACGCCTCCAGCTCGACGGCCTGCAGTACGAGAACCTCGACCCGCCCATGGTGGCCCGCGACCGCCTGGCGTGGATCCGCCGCGACCGCGACGGCTACCAGCCGCAGCCCTACGAGCGGCTGGCGCAGACCTACCGCTCGCTGGGCCTGGACGCCGACGGCCGCACGGTCCTGCTGGCCAAGGCCCGCGACCGCCGCAAGACCCAGTCCCTCCCCCGCAAGATCGTCGGTTGGCTGCAGGACGTGACGGTGGGTTACGGCTACCGCCCGTTCCGCGCGGCGAGCTGGCTGCTGGGGCTGCTGGTGTTCGGGACGGTGGTCTTCTCGCTGCACCGTCCGGCCATCCTGAACGAGGACGACCACCCGCACTTCAACGCGTTCTTCTACACCCTCGACCTGCTGCTGCCGATCGGCGACCTGGGCCAGGAACGCGTCTTCGCGCCGAAGGGGATCTACCAGTGGATCGCCAACCTGATCGTGTGCGCGGGCTTCCTCCTCGGCCTGACCGTGGCGGCCGGGGCGACCAGGTCCCTGTCCCGGGAGTGATCCCGGGGCGTTCGGGCGGGGATCGCCGATATCATCCCGTCGGTCCGCAGGTCCCGAGAAAGGTTCGTCGATGGCTGAGCTGGTCTTCTTCACGGGGACCATGGACGTCGGGAAGTCGACGATCCTGCTCCAGGAGCACCACAGCCGGGGCGGCGGCGGGCTGCTCTACAGCAAGAACGACCGGGCGGGCGCGGGCTACATCACGTCGCGGCTGGGGTTGAAGGCGGACGCCATCGACGTCACCGACGGCCTCGACCTCTACGACGACATCGCCGCGCGGACGCCCGTGCCGTACGTGCTGTGCGACGAGGCGCAGTTCTACAGCCCCAAGCAGATCGGGCAGCTGGCCGGGATCGTGGACGGGCTCGGGATCGAGGTGCTGTGCTACGGCATCCTCACCGACTTCCGGGGGCGGCTGTTCGAGGGGTCGCGGCGGCTGGTGGAGCTGGCCGACCGGGTCACGACGCTGCCGGTGTCGTCGCGGTGCTGGTGCGGGCGGCGGGCCACGCACAACGCGCGGACCGTGGACGGCGTCATGGTCCACACCGGCGACCTGGTCCAGGTCGGCGAGGACGAGTACGTGACGCTGTGCCGCCACCACTTCATGGCCGGCCTGGCCTGACGCCCCGGCCGGGGCCGCCGCGCGGCCCGTTCCCCGCCGGGTGACGGTGGCGACACGCCGGGTCACGGCGGGGTGGAAAGGCGTTCGGGTGGTTCGGGTGGGGTAGGCATCCGGTCATCGGGGACTTGCCTCCCTGGGTGTGATGTCTGCCACGATGGCATTAGCGGCGTTCGTCCCCTTATCCGGGGGCGGGGCCACTGACGCCGGCCGGTGAACGGCGATCCCGGACGCCGGCCCCGAACGAGGAGTGTCATCAATGACGATCGACTCCGTGCGCGGCGCACCGGGCGTCCAGGAGGGCGCCGACCTCGTCCAGTTGCTCACCCCCGAGGGGGAGCGCGTCGACCACCCCGACTACCCCCTGGAGCTGACCGCCGAGCAGGTGCGCGCGCTGTACCGCGACCTGGTGATCGTGCGGCGGGTCGATCTGGAGGCGGTGGCGCTGACCCGCCAGGGCGAGCTCGGGATCTGGGCGTCGCTGCTGGGGCAGGAGGCCGCGCAGATCGGGTCCGGGCGGGCCCTCGGCGAGCACGACATGGTCTTCCCCACCTACCGGGAGCACGGCGTGGCGTGGTGCCGGAACGTCCCGCCGCTCAACCTGCTGGGCCTGTTCCGGGGCGTCAGTCACGGCGGCTGGGACCCCGAGGAGTACCGCTTCCACCTCTACACCATCGTGATCGGCAGCCAGACGCTGCACGCGACCGGCTACGCGATGGGCATGCAGCGCGACGGGATCCTGGGGACCGACAAGGCGGGCGCGACCATCGCCTACTTCGGCGACGGGGCCACCTCGCAGGGCGACGTGAACGAGTCGTTCGTGTTCGCCTCGGTGTTCAACGCCCCCGTCGTGTTCTTCTGCCAGAACAACCAGTGGGCGATCTCCGAGCCGCTGGAGAAGCAGTCGCGGATCCCCCTCTACAAGCGGGCGCAGGGCTACGGGTTCCCCGGCGTCCGGGTGGACGGCAACGACGTGTTCGCGTGCCTGGCGGTGACGCGGAAGGCGCTGGAGAACGCGCGCAGCGGGCAGGGCCCGACGCTGGTCGAGGCCTACACGTACCGGATGGGCGCGCACACCACCACCGACGACCCGACCCGGTACCGGCTGAAGGCCGAGGAGGAGGCCTGGAAGCTCAAGGACCCGATCGAACGGGTCAAGGCGTACCTGGTGCGCGGCGACCTGGCGGACGCGGCGTTCTTCGACGAGATCGACACCGAGGCCAAGGACTACGCCCGCGGCCTGCGCAAGGCCTGTCTGGAACTGCCCGATCCGGGGCCGATGGCGATGTTCGAGCACGTGTACGCCGAGGGGCATCCGCTGATCACCGAGGAGCAGGAGCAGTTCGCCGCCTATCTGGCCTCGTTCGAGGGGAGTGAGTGATGGTCGCCGAACCTCTGGCGCTGGCCAAGGCCCTGAACGCGGGGCTGCGCAAGGCCATGGAGAACGACCCCAGGGTCCTGGTCATGGGCGAGGACGTCGGCAAGCTCGGCGGCGTGTTCCGGGTGACCGACGGGCTGCAGAAGGACTTCGGCGAGGAGCGCGTCATCGACACGCCGCTGGCCGAGTCGGGCATCGTCGGGACCGCGATCGGGCTGGCGCTGCGCGGGTACCGGCCGGTGGTCGAGATCCAGTTCGACGGGTTCGTGTTCCCGGCCGCCGACCAGATCATCACCCAGCTGGCGAAGATGGGGATGCGCTCCCTGGGCCGGCTGAACCTGCCGGTCGTGGTGCGGATCCCGTGCGGCGGCGGGATCGGGGCCGTCGAGCACCACTCCGAGTCGCCCGAGGCGTACTTCACCCACACCGCCGGCCTGCGCGTGGTGGCCTGCTCCAACTCCGCCGACGCCTACTCGATGATCCAGCAGTCGATCTCCTCCCCCGACCCGGTGATCTTCTTCGAGCCCAAGCGGCGCTACTGGGACAAGGCGCCGGTCGAGCAGGACCCGGGCGCCTGGACGCCGCTGCACGCCGCGCGGGTCGTGCAGCCCGGCGAGCACGTGACCGTGCTGGCCTACGGCCCGTCGGTGAAGACCTGCCTGGAGGCGGCGTCGGCGGCGGCCGAGGAGGGCCGCAGCCTGGAGGTCGTGGACCTGCGCTCCCTCAACCCCCTGGACATCGACACGGTCGTGCGGTCGGTGGAGCGGACCGGGCGGTGCGTCGTGGTGCATGAGGCCCCGGTGTACTCGGGGTTCGGGGCGGAGCTGGCGGCGCGGATCACCGAGCGGTGCTTCTACCGGCTGGAGGCGCCGGTGCTGCGGGTCGGCGGGTTCTCCACGCCGTACCCGCCGTCCCGGCTGGAGGACCACTACCTGCCCGATCTCGACCGCATCCTGGACGCGGTCGACCGGACGTTCGGCTGGTGACACCGATGAGCGACATCAAGCAGTTCAGGCTGCCCGACGTGGGCGAGGGGCTGACCGAGGCCGACATCGTCAAGTGGCACGTGCAGCCCGGCGACACCGTCGAGGTCAACCAGACCATCGTGGAGATCGAGACCGCCAAGGCGATCGTGGAGCTGCCCTGCCCGTTCGACGGGGTGGTGACCGAGCTGATGGTCACCGAGGGCGACACCGTGGACGTCGGCACGCCGATCATCTCGGTGGACGTGGCCGCCGACTCCTCCGCCGTGGCGACGCCGGTGTCGGAGCCCCCGGCCCAGCCCGCCGCGCTGAAGCAGGACCTGGTGCCCAGCCCCGACGAGCCGGGCATGGTCACCCCGGAGGAGCCCAAGCGCCAGCCGGTGCTGGTCGGCTACGGCGTCAAGCCGGGCGCGACCAAGCGGCGTCCCCGCAAGGGGCGGCAGGCCCCGGTCCCCGAGCAGCCGCCCGCGCCGCCCGCCGAACGGCCCGGCAACGGCATGCCGCTCGCCAAGCCCCCGGTCCGCAAGCTGGCCAAGGACCTGGGTGTGGACCTCGCCGCGCTCACCGGGACGGGCCCGAACGGCTCCATCACCCGCGACGACGTCCGCGCAGCCGCGCAGCCGGCCGCCACGCGGCCGACCCCGTCCGCCCCGTCCGCCCCGGCCGGGCGGGAGGAGCGCGTCCCGGTCCGGGGCGTCCGCAAGGCGACGGCGAACGCGATGGTGAACTCGGCGTTCACCGCCCCGCACGTCACCGAGTTCCTCCAGGTGGACGTGACGGAGACGATGGAGGCGGTGCGCCGCCTGCGCGAGATGCCGGACTTCGCGGGCGTGCGGGTGTCCCCCCTCCTGCTCGTCGCCAAGGCCGTGCTGGTCGCCGCCGCCCGGTACCCGATGGTGAACTCCGCGTGGGCCGGCGACGAGATCGTCGTCAAGCACTACGTGAACCTCGGCATCGCCGCCGCCACCGAACGCGGCCTGATCGTCCCGAACGTCAAGGACGCCCACGCCATGTCCCTGCCGGACCTGGCCAAGGCGCTCAACGACCTGACCGAGACCGCCCGCGCCGGGAGGACGACCCCGGCGGACATGTCCCACGGCACCATCACGATCACCAACGTGGGCGTGTTCGGCGTGGACACCGGAACGCCGATCATCACCCCCGGCGAGGCGGCGATCCTGGCGTTCGGCCAGATCAGGGACATGCCATGGGTCCACCGGGGCGAGCTGGCGATCCGCAGGGTGACCACGCTGGCCCTGTCGTTCGACCACCGGATCATCGACGGCGAGCTGGGCTCGAAGTTCCTCCGCGACGTGGGGGCGATGCTGGAGGACCCCCTCCACATGCTGGCCTGGTCCTGACCCGGCGGGGTGCCGCCGCGCGGCGGCGCCCCGTCCGGCGATCCGGAAGGAAACCAAGCCCACCGGAATAGCCCGGAATCCGGCGCGGTTGAGTCGATCATGGAATTGGGAGTCGCCCTCAACCCCGCCGCCACCGGCAACGCGGTCGACGACGTGGTCGCCGCGGCGCGCCGGGCCGCGGACGCCGGCCTGCGCTCGGCCTGGATCGGCCAGCGCTTCGACCACGACGCGATCGCCCTGGCCGGGATCGTCGGCCGGGAGGTGCCGGGCCTGCGGGTCGGCACCTCCGCGGTGCCGATCTTCGCGCGCCATCCGCTGCTGGTGTCCGGCCAGGCGCAGACCAGCCAGGCCGCCGCGCACGGCCGGTTCCAGCTCGGCCTGGGGCTGGGCGCCAAGGACCTGATCGAACCCGCGTTCGGCGTGCCCTACGAGCGCCCGATCACGCGGCTGCGAGAGTTCCTCACCGCGCTCCGCTCGCTGCTGGAGACCGGCACCGCCGATTTCCGGGGCGAGACGCTGACCGCGGCCCCGCCGATGCCCGCCGCCGTCGCGGGCGCCGAACCGCCGGTCCCGGTGCTGGTCGCCGCGATGGCCCCGCAGGCGCTGGGCGTCGCGGGCGAGCTGGCCGACGGCACGCTGCCGTTCCTGGCCGGACCGCGCACGCTCGAAGAGCGGATCGTCCCGCAGATCACCGCCGCCGCCGAACGGGCCGGACGCCCGGCTCCCCGCGTCGTCGCCCTGGTGGCGGGCGTGGTGACCGGCGACGTCGACGCCGCCCGCGCGGCGGCCGCCGAGGCGACCGCCTTCTACGACCGGGTGCCGTCCTACCGGCGCGTGATCGAGCTGGAGGGCGCCGAACGCGCCGCCGACCTGGTGGTCGTCGGCGACGAGGAACAGGTGGCCGGGCAGGTGCGACGCTACTTCGACGCCGGGGCGACCGAGGTCGTGTTCACCCAGACCGACCTGACCGGCGACGCCGACCGCCTGCGCACCTGGCGCCTGCTGGGCGACCTCACCCGCTCCTGACCGCTCATGCCGGAGGCGGGTTCTCGCCGTCGTAGAGGCGGTCGCGGTGGTTGTCGGGGAAGCCGTTGCGGGGCTGCTGGTGGTTCTGCTGCATCTTGATCATCATCAGGAGCTGCAGGGCGAACGAGACCCCGCCGACGATGATCAGGATGACGCCGACCACATGGATGTCGATCGGGTCCCGCATCGCGTCCGGGCGGATCGCGAACTTGAGGATCAGCCCCAGGGTGATCGTGAAAATGCTGACGCCGATGCCCATCCGCTGACCTCCGCACGACGTTCCGCAGCCGTGCTGTTTACGTTTCCGTTCCGATCGCCCGCCACACCCCCGGCGGGCGCCGTCACCAAGCTGAGACCCGAAGTGATCTCAAGAGACCGGGACGTTGTTCACCTTTCCGAAAGGTCCGGCGTCGAAGACGACCGTTCTCGGGTCGCCGGGCGGGGCCGGGAGGTAGACGTAGGCCCGGCTCGGCTCGCCCGGGGCCGTGCGGAACGCCGCGCTGAGCGCGCTCAGATACGTCGTCCCGGTGCCGATGCGGACGGCGCGGTGGACGTCCTTGCCGTTGACGACGCTGAACGACGTGAACAGGCCGCCCGGATAGTCCTGGTGGGAGTAGGAGGCGTCCGGGGGCGTGGTGCCCGGACCCTCGTTGACCAGGTCGAAGACCGCGACGATGTACGCGCCGTCCCGGTAGAACGGTTTCACGTCGATGCGCCGCTTCTGCCCGCCGAAGCGGGCGTGGCGGCTGGCGACCTTGGCGCCGTCCTGGGCCCGGAACGCGGCCGGAGTCGCCGTTCCGCCCCGGGGCGCGGGGGACGTTGAGGCCGTGGCCGTGGCCGCGGTCGTGGCCGTGGTCTCCGTTCGCCGGACGGCGTAGGAGATCTCCACCCGGCGGTTGCGGGAGCGGGCCGACGTGTCGTCCTTCCCGCCTTCCCTGGCGACCGGGTCCTGCTCGCCCCTGCCGGAGGTCGTGTAGGTGAATCCGCTGCCCAGACGTGTCCTGAGCTCCTTCTCGACGGCCTCGGCGCGTTCGCGGGACAGCTTCAGGTTGCGGTCGTCGTCGCCCTCGCCGTCGGTGTGGCCGTTCAGGGTGAGGGGGCGGGAGGGGTCGGCCTCGGCCTTGATCTCTTTGGCGGCCTCGTCGAGGACCTGCTCGGCGCGTTCGCCCAGGGTGGCCTTGCCGGACGCGAACAGCACGTCCGCGCGCAGGTTCAGCTTCACGTCCGAGGCCCCGGCCGTCACATCCCGGGTCTCGCCCTCGGTGATGTCGTAGAGGTCGACGGCGGCGGGCGCGGTCGGCGGGGCGTCGGTTCCGGTGACGGGGACGCCGGTGATCTCGCCCGCCGAGCCCGGCGTGAGGACCGTCAGCTTCTCGGGGCGGCCCGACAGGGCCGGGAAGTCCACGGTCACCTCCTGCGGCGCGTTCGGCGCGAACGGCCGGGCCTCGGGGGCGGTGGCCGGCCGGTACAGCCTCCGGTTCACCGGGTCCAGGAGGGTGACGGGGAACGCCGCCTGCTTGGCCGAGGCGTCGAGGGAGGTCACCACCAGGCGCGCGGTGGCCTTGCCGGCGGCGCGCTCGACGCCCCTCACCTCGACGCGCGCGTGCAGCGGGTCCCCGGAGCCGAACCACCCTTCCCGGGACAGCGATCCCCCGGTCGGCGCGTGGGCCGGGGCTGCTGCGGTCGCCCCCGTGACGGGCGGGTCGACCTTCTTCGGGCCCGTGTCGTCGCAGGACGCGGCGAGCAGGACCGCGAGGGGCAGGGCCAGGGCGCGCGGCGCGATCGGCATGGGCGTTCCGTTCCGTGCGGGAGGGGACCGTCCACAGTAGTGATCATCTCCTTGGTGCGCAGCGGCCCCGCCCCCACGGTGGGGGGCGGGGCCGCTGACCGACCTTCCGCGGGAGACGGAGGGGTCTGCTAGAACGCCTCCTCCGGCAGCTCCATCACGTCGAGGTTGGTGGCCTCGGCGACGGCGCGCTCGGCGGCGATCTTCGGCAGGACGTTCTGGGCGAAGAACTGGGCCGCCGCGACCTTGCCGGTGTAGAAGTTCTTGTCGGCCTCGGAGACGTCGCCGCCCAGCTTGGCCAGGGCGACCTCGGCCTGGCGCAGCAGCAGCCAGCCCACGACCACGTCGCCGAGGGCCATCAGCAGACGGCTGCCGTTCAGGCCGACCTTGTAGATCTCCTTCGGGTTCTCCATGGAGGCCAGGGCCCAGCCGACCATCGGGTCGAGGATCCCCTGGACGTCGTCGAGGGCCTTGAGCAGCAGGGCGCGCTCGGCCTTCAGCCGGCCGTTGCCGGCCTCGGACTCGGCGAACGCCTTGATCTCGCCCGCCAGGACCTTCAGGGCCTCGCCGTTGTCCCGCAGGATCTTGCGGAAGAACAGGTCCTGGCCCTGGATCGCGGTGGTGCCCTCGTACAGGGTGTCGATCTTGGAGTCCCGGATGTACTGCTCGATCGGGTACTCCTGGAGGAAGCCGGAGCCGCCCAGGGTCTGGAGCGACTCGGCGCCCAGCAGGGCGTAGGCGCGCTCGGAGCCGAAGCCCTTGACGATCGGCAGCAGCAGGTCGTTGACCTTCTCGGCGACCTCGTCCCGGCGGCCCTCGTGCTCGGCGATCTGCACCGCGTCCTGGTAGGAGGCGGTCAGCAGGACCAGCGCGCGCATGCCCTCGGCGTACGCCTTCTGGGTCATCAGCGAGCGGCGCACGTCCGGGTGGTGGGTGATGGTGACGCGCGGCGCGGTCTTGTCCGTCATCTTCGTCATGTCGGCGCCCTGGACGCGCTCCTTGGCGTACTCCAGCGCGTTGAGGTAGCCGGTGGACAGCGTCGCGATGGCCTTGGTGCCGACCATCATGCGGGCGTACTCGATGACGAGGAACATCTGCTTGATGCCCTCGTGCACGTCGCCGACCAGGTAGCCGACGGCGGGGTGCTTCTCGCCGAGGGTGAGCTCGCAGGTCGTGGAGACCTTCAGGCCCATCTTCTTCTCGACGTTGGTGACGTAGGCGCCGTTGCGCTCGCCCAGCTCACCGGTCTCCAGGTCCACCAGGTACTTGGGCACCAGGAACATCGACAGGCCCTTGGTGCCGGGGCCGGCGCCCTCGGGGCGGGCCAGCACCAGGTGGAAGATGTTCTCGGCCATGTCGTGCTCGGCCGAGGTGATGAAGCGCTTGACGCCCTCGATGTGCCAGGTGCCGTCGGGCTGCTGGACCGCCTTGCTGCGGCCGGCGCCCACGTCGGAGCCGGCGTCCGGCTCGGTCAGCACCATGGTGGCGCCCCACTGGCGCTCCAGGGCGATCTCGGCGAAGCGCTTCTGGTCCTCGTTGCCGATGTGCCACAGGATCTGGGCGAAGCCGGGGCCGGAGGAGAACATGTAGATCGCCGGGTTGGCGCCCAGGACCTGCTCGGCGATGGCCCAGGTGAGGCTGCGGGGAGCGCCGGTGCCGCCGAAGTCGGGGGCCAGGTCCACGCGGTACCACTCGGCGTCCATCCACGCCTTGAACGACTTCTTGAACGACTCCGGCATCGTCACGGTGCCGGTGGCCGGGTCGAACTTCGGCGGGTTCCGGTCGGCGTCCTCGAACGAGTCGGCGAGCACCCCTTCGGCGAGGCGGTTCACCTCGTCGAGGATGCTGCGCACCGTCTCCTCGTCCAGGTCCGCGTACGGGCCGCTGCCGAGCAGTTCCTGACGGTTGAACACCTCGAAGAGGTTGAACTCGATGTCGCGGAGGTTGCTCTTGTAGTGCCCCATCGAACACTCCGTTAAGTCCGGCGGCGGCCGGCGGCCCCGCGTAACGTACTGGTCAGTAACTCGCCATCATGCTACCCGCTGGTAACCCCTGGCAACCCACCCCGGCGGGACGACCGCGCGGACACGTGCCACATCAACCTCCGCACGGGGTCAAGAAAGTGACACGTGTCACAGGGCCGCGTCGAGCACGCCGTGGCGACCACCGGCGCCTTTGGCCGGATCCGGCAATCCCGAACAACGGTGAAACCGGCCGGGGACCGGAGTCGTCTGACCGGCAACAAACGAAACAACCACCCCGCACTTCACGAGAGGAACACGCGTTGGTCTTCAAGAAGCTGTTGCAGGCGGCCGGTGTGGGTGGGCCGGAGGTCGAGACCGTGCTCCACAACGCCGACGTCCAGCCGGGCGGGGTGGTCCGGGGCGAGGTCGTCATCGTGGGCGGCAAGGCGGACGCCGAGATCAACAAGGTGACCCTCGCGCTGCGGTCGCGGGTCGAGGCGGAGTCGGGCGACCACGAGCACCGCGAGAACCTGGAGTACGCCCGGTTCCCGCTGGCGGGCTCGTTCCGGCTGGACGACGGGGCGCGCTACAGCCTGCCGTTCGAGTTCCCGATCCCGTGGGAGGCGCCGCTGACCCACCTGTACGGGCGGCCGCTGATCGGCACCACCGTCGGGATCGCCACCGAACTGGAGGTCGCGCGGGCGGTGGACGCCACCGACCTCGACCCGATCGCGATCCACCCGCTGCCCGCGCAGGAACGCGTGCTGGCCGCGTTCGGCGCGCTGGGCTTCCGCTTCCACAGCGCCGACCTGGAGAAGGGCCGCATCTGGGGGATCGAGCAGAAGCTGCCGTTCTACCAGGAGATCGAGTTCTACCCGCCCGCGAAGTACTCCTCGGCGATCAGGGAGCTGGAGGTCACCTTCGTCGCCGCCCCGAAGTCGATGTCGGTGGTGCTGGAGCTGGACAAGCGCGGTGCGGGGTTCACCGGGGGCCACGACGAGCTCTGCCACTTCACCGTGGACTACGCGTCCGCCGAGAGCACGAACTGGGAGCAGCGGATAGAGGGGCTGCTGACCAAGCTCTGCCGCCGCAAGGGCCGTTTCTGACGGGCTGATCCGACGCGGTGGGCCGGGCCGGGGACGCGGACGTCCGCGTCCCCGGCCCGGCCGCGTTCAGTGGGCGCCGCCCGCCAGGTTCAGCATGACCACCCCGGTGACGATCAGCACCAGGGCGATGATCTTGAGGGCGGAGACCTGGTCGCCCAGCAGCAGCATGCCGAGCGCGGCGGTGCCGACCGCCCCGATGCCGACCCACACCGCGTAGGCGGTGCCGACCTCCAGCGTGCGCAGCGCGAGGTTCAGCATCCCGAAGCTGGCGACGGCGAAGAGCAGGAAGCCGACCGACGGCCAGGGCTGCGTGAAGCCCCTGCTCATCTTCAGCGAAAGGGCCATCGCGACTTCGAGCAGTCCGGCGGCGACGACGAGGATCCAGGCCATTTCCCACGACTCCGGTGACGAGACGACAGATGCGTACGCGTCGTCTTCGCCTGCCGGGTACGGCGCGCTCCTCGTCCGGGAGGCCGCGGGACGGCCTCACCCCGACATAACGCCGATCCCGCCTGACCTGTTCCGGTCCGCACCGAATCGGGTGACAGGGGAACCTCATTCTTCCGGAAGGCGTCTACTGGGACGAGGGCGGCGCCTCCGCCCGGCACTCATGGAGGGAAACGGGAACGTGGTCTTCAAGAAGCTGCTCCAGGCCGTCGGTGTCGGCGGTCCCGAGGTCGAGACGATCCTGCACAACCCCAACACCCGGCCGGGCGACACCGTCACCGGCGAGGTCACCATCATCGGGGGCTCGCACGACTCCGAGATCCTCGGCGTGAACCTGGCGCTGAAGACCCGTGTCGAGATCGAGTCCGGCGACAACGAGTACAAGCAGGACCTGGAGTACGCCAAGCTGCCGATCGGCGGGCGGTTCAAGCTGGACGACGGGGCGCGCTACAGCATCCCGTTCCAATTCCCGATCCCGTGGGAGGCGCCGCTGACCCACCTGTACGGGCAGGCGCTGCACGGCACCACCGTCGGCATCGCCACCGAGCTGGAGGTCGCCAAGGCCGTCGACGCCACCGACCTCGACCCGATCGCCGTGCACCCGCTGCCCGCGCAGGAGCGGATCCTGACCGCCTTCCAGAACCTGGGCTTCCGGTTCCGCAACGCCGACTGCGAGAAGGGCCGCATCTGGGGCGTCCACCAGGAGCTGCCGTTCTACCAGGAGATCGAGTTCTACCCGCCCGCGCAGCTCGCGCGCTCCATCAACCAGCTGGAGGTCACGTTCGTGTCCTACCCGCAGTCGATGGAGGTCGTGCTGGAGCTGGACAAGCGCGGCGGGGTGTTCACCGAGGGGCGCGACGCGTTCAGCCGGTTCACCGTGGACTACGCGACCTTCCAGAACACCAACTGGGAGCAGCAGCTCGACGGCTTCCTCCAGCAGGCCGGGCGCCGCCGGGGCCTGTTCTAGACCGCCCTTGATCAACGGCCGGGGGGCGCGTAGAAAGAGGTTCCGTGACGCAACCCCCCGGCCTCAACGACGCCGAACGACGCCTGTGGGCGGCGTTCCCGACGGGCACCGAGGTCGTGCTGGGCGACGACCCGCCCGCCGGGCCGCTGCCCGAGCGCATCGTCCGCGCGGAAGTCATCGCGAAGCTGCTGCTGGGGGCCGGGGAGAGCGTGCCCGGCCGCGTCCCGGCCGTCCGGCTGAGGGGCGCCTACGTCACGGGGCGGCTGAGCCTGGCCGGCGGGAACGTCGGGCACGAGCTGAAGCTGTCCCACTGCCGCCTGGTCGAGCAGCCCGACTTCTCCAACTGCCAGACCCGGCAGCTACGGCTGTCGCACTGCCGGATGCCGGGGTTCGACGGCGGCGGGCTGCGCGTGGACGGCTACCTCAGCCTGTCGGGCTCGCGGATCGAGGGGCAGGTGCGGCTGACCCGCGCCCAGATCTCGGGCGGTCTGCGGATGAACGCCGTCACGCTCATCGAGGAAGACCCGGACAGGTGGGCGTTCTACAGCGGCAGCATGGTCGTCGAGGTCGGCTGTTTCGTCGAGCACTCCGAGATCGTCGGGGGGATGCGGCTGACCGGTGCGCGGCTGAACGGCGGGCTGTTCATGTACGGCACCACCCTGCGCAACCCGGGCCGTATCGCGCTCCAGGCCCAGAACATGATCGTGGAGGACACGGCCGAGTTCAGCCGCGGCTTCACCGCGATCGGCACGGTCCGGCTGCGCAGCGCGCGGGTCAACGGCATCCTCTCGTTCGACGGGGCGTCCCTGGACTCGGCCGACCCGCGGCGGATGGCCCTGCACGCCAGCCACCTCCAGGCCGACGAGCTGCTGCTCCTGCCCCGCGAGAAGATCAAGGGACGGGTGTCGCTGTCGTACTCGCGGATCGCCCTGGTCCGGGACCGGCCGGAGACCTGGCCTGACGAGCTCTACCTGAACGGCCTCGGCTACGAGACGCTGGGCGACGCCCCGTTCAAGGACCGGCTGAGCTGGGTGAGCCGCGATCCGCAGTTCCATCTCCAGCCGTACGAGCAGCTCGCCGCCAACTACCACGCCACCGGGCACGACGACCTGGCGCGGAAGGTGCAGCTCGCCAAGCTGCGGGCGCGGCGCCGGCGGCTGCACCCGGTCGGGCGGACGTGGAGCCTGCTGCTGGACTGGACGGTCGGCTACGGGTACCGGCCGTGGCTGGCGTTCGCGTGGTTCGGGGCGCTGGTGGCGTTCGGGACGGTGGTGTTCTCCCTCCGGGAGCCGCGGGCGATCAAGCGGGACGAGCATCCGGTGTTCCACGCGTTCGCGTACACGCTGGACCTGCTGATCCCGATCGACACGTTCGGGCAGCAGCAGGCGTTCGACCCGGTGGGGTGGTCGCGGTGGGTGGCGTACGCGCTGATCGCGACGGGTTGGGTCCTGGCGACCGCGTTGATCGCCGGGGTGACGCGGGTACTGCGTCCGAACTGACGTTCCCGAGCGAGCGTCGATCCTGGTAACGGGACCAGAATGGAGCGCCATGGGCACGTATCTGATCACGGGGGCGACCGGCGGCATCGGCGCGGCGGTCGCGAGGCTGCTGCGCGGCCGGGGGCACGACCTGATCCTGGCCGGGCGGGACGCCGGGCGCCTGGAGGAGATGGGCCGGTCGCTGACCGGCGCGCACGCGCAGACGCAGTCGTTCTCGATCTCGCCGGACGGCACGCCGGGGCCGGTGGCGACCGCGGCGCAGGCGACGATCCGGACGCTGACGCTGGACCTGGCGCAGCCGCGCCGCCTGGAGACGGCGCTGGCGGAGGCCGACCTGCCGGACCGGCTCGACGGCGTCGTCCACAGCGCGGGCGTCGTCACCCTCGGGCCGGTCGCCGAACTCGACACCGACGACTGGAACGACCACCTGAACGTGAACCTGGTGTCGGCGGCCGAGCTGACCCGGCTGCTGCTCCCGGCGCTGCGGACCGCGCGGGGGCACGTGGTGTTCGTGAACTCCACGGCCGGGCTGCGCGCGAACCCGGACTGGTCGGCGTACGCGGCCAGCAAGTTCGGCCTGCGGGCGCTGGCGGACGCGCTGCGGGCCGAGGAGCCGGAGATCCGCGTCACCACGGTCTATCCGGGGCGGACCGCGACCGAGATGCAGCGCAAGGTGCGCTCGCAGGAGGGCCGGCCGTACGAGCCCGGCGACTTCGTCGATCCGGCGACGGTAGCGAAGGTGCTGGTGGGGGCGTTGGAGACGCCGCGCGACGCGGTGGTCGCCGACATCACCGTGCGTCCGCACTGAGCGGGCCGGGGAGGCCCCGGCCCGCTCAGTGGGGGCGGTCAGCCCGAACGGCGCAGCCGGTCGCGCAGCGCCGGGAAGTCGTCGCGCCGCAGCACCGCGACCGCGACGGCCATCGCCAGGGCGACGGCCGGGATCACCGGGGACTCCTCGATCACGGCGAGGTCGGTGATGATCGCGCCGACCATCAGCGCGGCCAGGCACGCCGCCGCGAGCGCGGCCAGCGGCGGCAGCACCACCCCGACGGCTCCGGCGACCTCCAGCACGCCGACCAGGTAGCGCAGCCACTGGCCCGCGCCGATCTCGGCGAACATGTCGACGTTCGCCCGGGAGCCGAGCAGTTTGCCCAGGCCCGCGGCCAGGAACTCCAGGGCCAGCAGGACCTGGAGGATCCAGGCGACGACGGTGGCGGCACGGCCCCGGCGCCGCGTGGTGGACGGGTGGGACATGGCTCGCTCCTCGGGGCGACGGCGTTCACCCCAGGAGACCACCCGAAGCGCCGGAAGTCACCGGTGTGACGCGGACCGGCCGGTGGGAACGGCCGGTGGGAACGGCCGGTCAGCGGGCGCGGCGGCGCAGCACCCAGGAGGCCAGCAGACCGCCGAGCAGCCCGAACAGGTGGCCCTGCCAGGAGATCGACGGGTCGCTGGGCAGCAGCCCGAACAGCATCGTGGTGCCGTAGAGGACGACGACCGCGACGGCGATGAGGATGTCGAGCAGGTGGCGTTCGAACACGCCGCGTCCCACCAGGTAGCCGAAGAACCCGAAGACGAGGATGGACGCGCCGAGGGTGTTGACCGGGCTGGTGAACCAGACGCCCAGGCCGCCGACCACGATGACGAACAGGCTCGCCGCCAGGAACTTGCCGACGCCGCGCGCCGCCGCCAGGAAGCCCAGGATCAGGAACGGCACCGTGTTGCTCATCAGGTGCCCGAACCCGACGTGCAGGAATGGCGCGGTGAGGATGTCGGGCAGGTCGTCCACGTCGTGGGGCTGGATGCCGAACCGGTCGAGGGAGCCCCCCGTGGCGACGTCGACGAACTCCAGCACCCACATCACGGCCGTCACCGCCGTCACCAGCAGCGCGCCGGTCAGGGCGCGCGCGCCGTGGGTGAGCAGGCCGTCGGAGTGCCGCTGTCGTTCGGGGACCGGGGAGTAGCTCATGGGCGCCGCCGTTCCTCGCGTCGGGTGACCTTGCCCTCGGGGGCCGTCATGGGGGAAACGCTTCCACGAGCGTATTCGGTTCCCGTTCCGGGCCATAGCGAACGGGATTCGGTTTCCGCCATATTGGGCGGATGCGCGCAGTGGTGTGTGAGGAACTCGGGTCCGTCGTCGTCCGTGAGTCCGCCGAGCCGTCCGCCGGTCCGGGCCAGGTCGTGATCGCCGTCGAGGCGGCGGGGGTGAACTACGTGGACGGCCTGTTCGTCCGGGGGAGGTACCAGATCAAGCCGCCGCTGCCGTTCGTGCCGGGGAGCGAGGTGGCCGGGACGGTCGTGGCGGCCGGGCCGGACGTGGCCGCGCCCGCGGTCGGGGCCCGCGTGCTGGCGACGTGCGGCCTGGGCGGCTTCGCGACGCACGTGGCGGTGCCCGCGGCGGCGGCCGTCCCGCTCCCCTCCGCGCTGGACGCGGCGCGGGCGGCGACGTTCACGCAGAGCCACTGCACCGCGCTGTTCGCGCTGCGGGAGCGGGCGGGGCTGGCGTCCGGGGAGACGGTCCTGGTGCTGGGCGCGGGCGGCGGCGTGGGCCTGGCGGCGGTCCAGGTCGCGAAGGCCCTGGGCGCCCGCGTCCTCGCGGCGGCCTCCACGCCGGACAAGCGCGCGGCCGCCCGCGCGGCCGGCGCGGACGCGACGATCGACACGGCCGGGGACGTGAAGACCGCCGCCCGGGAGCTCTCGGACGGCGGCGTGGACGTGGTGTACGACCCGGTGGGCGGGGCGTCGGCCGAGCCGGCCCTGCGCGCCCTGCGCGAGGGGGGCCGGTACGCGGTGATCGGCTTCGCGTCGGGGGAGATCCCGGCGCTGCCCCTCAACCAGGTGCTGCTGCGCAACCGCGCGGTCGTGGGCGTGGACTGGGGCGCGTGGTCGCTGCGGAACCCCGCCGGCCAGCGGGCCCTTCTCGAGGAACTCCTCACACTGGTGGCGTCCGGGGAGCTGACCCCGGTCGCGCCGCGCACGGAACCGCTGGACGGCGCGGCCGGGGTCCTGGACGACCTGTTGAACCGCCGGATCGTGGGAAAGGTCGCCCTCGTCCCCTAGGCGGCGGTACGCTCCTCGACGTCCCCGCGCACGACGATGGTCGGCAGCCGTCGCCGGGCGGGGGCGTCGGACGTACGGCGCAGGTAGCGCCGCTCCTCCGGAGTGGTGCCGCCCCAGACCCCGTCGGGCTCCCCGACCCGCAGCGCCCAGGACAGGCAGTCGGCGACGACCGGGCAGTTGCGGCAGATCGCCTTGGCGGCCTGGATCTGCGCCTGGAGGACCGGCGCCCCGTACCCGATCGGGAAGAAGATCTCGGGATCCGCGCCGCGGCAGATGGCGCGGTCGCTCCAGTGCTCTTCGTTCTCAGGCTTCGACATCGTGGGCTCCTTGCGGCGCCGTCGCCGCGAGGTCGGGGTGGGTTCCTTTTCCCACCCAACGTAGTACTACAAGACGTAGTACTACAAGTCATGGTGAGCAATGCCCCGAAGCGTCCGGATAGCCTGTCTGACGTGCGGCGTGATCACAGCTTGACCTTCCGCGAGGCGACCCGGGACGACCTGCCCGAAATCGTCCGGCTCCTGGCCGACGATCCCCTCGGCGCGACCCGCGAGACCCCCGGCGAGGTCATCCCGGAGGCGTACTTCGTCGCGTTCGCGGCCATCGAGAGCGATCCCCGCAACACGGTCGTCGTCGCCGAGCTCGACGGCGAGATCGCCGGCACCTTCCAGCTCACCTACATCCCCGGCCTGACCTACACCGGCGGCGAGCGCGCCCAGATCGAGGGCGTCCGCGTCGCCGCCGAGCACCGCGGCCGGGGCATCGGCCAGCTGATGATCGAGTGGGCCATCGAGCAGGCCCGCGCGCGGGGCTGCCGCGTCGTCCAGCTCACCACCGACCGCCAGCGCCCGGAGTCGATCCGCTTCTACCAGAAGATCGGCTTCCGCCCCAGCCACATGGGGATGAAGTACCACCTCAAGACCGACGACTGACCCGCGCCGGGCCCCGGACGAGGCCCCTCAGGAGAGGCAGCGCAGGACCGCCGCCGTCAGGCACCTGTTCTCGGTGGCCGTGAACCCGAACGGCATGCGGCGGCGCGTGTAGGCGTACACCACGCCGGTGGCGGGATCCGCGAACGCCTCCGAACCCCCCATCCCGCAGTGGCCGAAGGCCCGCTCGCCCAGGAACGGGTACTGGGACCGCTTGTGCTCGAAACCCAGCGCGAACCGGTCCTCGACGCCCGTCACCAGGTCGGCGCCCGGCGTGTGGAGGCGGGTGAACTCGGCGAGGGTGGTGGGGGCCAGCAGGGGCGGTTCGCCGTCCAGCCCGAAGACCGCCGCCGAGTACAGGGACGCCAGGCCCCGGGCGCTGGCGACCGCGCCGCCGGAGGACGGGCCGTTGGCGCGGGTCTCGCGGGAGTTCGCGTAGGCCACGTAGTCCATGGGCGGGGTCGCGTTCAGGTTGTAGGAGACGCCGGGGACGCTGTCCGCGCCCGGCCAGTTCGCGGCCAGGGCCGCCTCCTGGGCGGGGGTGGACAGCCACGGCAGGGTGGCGACGACGCGCTCGTCCTCGCGTTCGGGGAGTCCCAGGTACACGTCCAGAGCCCGGGGCGCGCGGACGCGGCTCTCGTAGACCCGCTGGAGCGTCTCACCCGTCGCCGCGCGGACCACCTCGTTGAGGATCGCGCCGAAGGTGAAGGAGTGGTAGCCGTAGGCCGTTCCCGGCTCCCAGTAGGGGCGCTGGGCCGCCACGCGCCCGGCGGCCAGGGCGTCGTCGGCCAGTTCGGCGGGGGTCAGTCCGCCGTCCACGCCGGGCACTCCCGCCTGGTGGGAGAGGACCTGGCGGATCGTGACGTCCCGTTTCCCCTCGGCGGCGAACGCGGGCCAGTGGTCGGCCACCCGGCGGTCCAGGTCGAGCACGCCCTCCTGCACCAGGAGCGCCACCGTCAGCACGGCCGCCCCCTTCGTCGACGAGTAGACGCCCATCAGCGAGTCACCCGTCACCGTGTCCCCCACCACCGTGTCCCCCACCACCGTGTCCCCCACCACCGGACCGTCCGTCCACAGGTCCACCACCCTGCGCCCCTCCAGGTGGACCGCGAGCTGTGCGCCGGGGTCGGCGGGCTCGTCGGCCAGGCAGGCCGCGAACGCGTGCCTCATCCCCTCGAAGCCCGGTGCCACCTCGCCGCGGATCCGGATGCCGTTCACTGTGCCGCCCTTCGTCGGAGAACCTCTGCACTCCTCTGACGGACCGCACGGGAAAGGTGTGACGGGGCTGAGGCCGTCAGCGCGGGGTCCGCACGCGCCCCGGCAGGCGGACGGCGCGCGGGCCCGGAACGGTGGCGCGTCCGGTGCGGACCGCGGCGACGATCCGTTCGGCGACCCTCTCGGTCCGGTCCGGGGCCGCGGCCTCCACGGCGCCGGGGCGGACCAGCGTGACGCCGACGCCGGAGCCGGACAGCTCGGCGCGCAGCGGCGCGGCCACGGCCGCCGGGGCGACGGCGACGACGTGGCCGAAGCCGCGTTCGGCCATCTGCGCGCCGAACAGCCGGGCCCCGAGGACGCCCGCGCCGTCCACGACGAGGTCGGGCGTCCCGTGGTCGGCCCGCACGGCGGCGGCGAACCCCTCCATCCGCCCGGCGTCGGCCACGTCCACCGGGTAGGCGTGGGCGCGCGGGCCGAGCAGCGTGGCGAGTTCGGCGGTGCGGGCGGCGGCGTCCAGGTCCGGGTCGGCGGCGATGACGCGGGCGCCGCGCTCGGCGAACGCCAGGGCCGCCGCGCGGCCGAGGCCCGCGCCCGCGCCCGTCACGACCGCGAGCCTCCCGTCGAACTCGCCCGCCGCCCTGGGACGCGGCCCGCCCGCGACGTGCTCGGCGACCAGGCGGGCGATCAGCTCCGGGTGCGTGACCGGGGCCCAGTGCCCGGCGGGGACGCGGCGCGTCCACAGGCGGGGGGCGAACGCCTCCGCCGACCCGGCCATGGGCGGGGTGACGAACCGGTCGCGGTCCGGCACCACCAGTTGCACGGGGACGTCGGTGCGGCGGTCGCGCGGCCGCAGCAGCCGGTCGGGCATGTTGGCGCGGTAGAGGGCGACCCCGGCGGCGGCGTCCGCGCGGAGCGTCGGGCCGAAGTGGCCGCCGCCCGGCAGTCCCTCGGCACGGGCGAGCAGCCGGGCCGCCGCGCCGGTGCGCCAGCTCAGCTCGGGCAGCAGCGGGGTCTGGAAGAACCCGGCGTACCAGGAGCGCAGGCCCTGCCGCAGGAGCGCGCCGGGGTGCCGCGCGCCGCGCCGCGTCCAGTGGGCGACGTGGTCCAGGCACGGCCCGGAGATCGAGGTGAACGTGGCGAAGCGGCCGGGCGTCGTGCACACCGCCTCCCACGACTGGATCGCGCCCCAGTCGTGGCCGACCAGGTGGACGGGCGCGGACGGGCTGACGGCGTCCGCCACGGCCCGCAGGTCGGCCGCCAGGTGCTCCAGCCGGTAGGCGGCGGTGCCGGCGGGCCGGGTGGAGGCCCCGGCCCCGCGCACGTCGTAGACGACCACGCGGTGGCGGTCGGCGAGCAGGTCGGCGACGCCGTCCCAGACGGCGTGGGTGTCGGGGTAGCCGTGGACCAGCAGCACGGTGGGGTGGCCGGGCTCGCCCTTCTCGTGGACCGCGAGGTCCACCCCGTCGCCCCGGACGACCATCCCCAGCGGCCACACTCTATTGGACATGTCGTCATTAACGGCACGGCGGGTCCGGCGGTCAACCCTCGGCGAACGGAGAGTGACGAAGGTTACAGGCGGCTTTCGGTTCGGTTGGTCCTCTTTGGGGCGATCTCATTTCCCCTGCCCAACGGGTTCTTCGACGTGGAATGCTGACCGGAACGGGGGCCCGCCGCCGTCCGAGACCAAGGAGCGCACCGTGGCCGACAGGCATCTGGAGATCGAGCAGAAGTACGACGCGGCCGCCGGGTTCGCGGTCCCCGATCTGAGCGGTCTGCCGGGGGTCGCCGCCGTGGACGAGCCCCGGATCCACCAGTTGCACGCCAGCTACTTCGACACCCCCGACCTGCGGCTGGCCGCGCAGGGGATCACGTTGCGGCGGCGGCGCGGCGGCGAGGACGACGGCTGGCACCTGAAGATGCCCGTCGGGCCCGACAGCAAGAGCGAGCTGCGCGCCCCGCTGGGACGGTCCCGGACGGTCCCGGCGCGGCTGGCGTCGCTGGTCGCCGCCCACACGCGCGGCGCCCCGCTGGAGCTGGTGGCCACCCTGGAGACCGAACGGCGGGTGCTGCGGCTGCTGGACGGGGAGGGCCGCCTGCTGGCCGAGGTCGCCGACGACGCGGTGACCGGCACGAACCTGCTGGACGGCGCGGGCACCGCCGTCGCGTTCGGGGAGGGGACGGCCGAGACGACCGGCGGCGCCGGCGCCGAGCCCGACCGCTGGCGGGAGATCGAGGTCGAGCTCGGCGCCGGACCGCCCGAGCTGCTGAAGGCCGCCGGGAAGAAGCTGCGCAAGGCCGGGGCGAAGCGCGCCGAGAGCTCCTCCAAGCTGGGCCGGCTGCTGAACGACGCCATCGCGCGCCCCACGCCGAAGGAGGTCCGCGCGAGCGCGCGGGCCGGGCTGGAGGGCGAGCCCACGGCGGGCGAGGCCGTGGTCGCCTACCTGGCCGCGCAGGTGGACGCGGTGCTGGAGTACGACCCGAAGGTGCGGCTGTCCGAGTTCGACGCCGTGCACAAGATGCGGGTCGCGACGCGGCGGACGCGCAGCGCGCTGCAGACCGCCAGGTCGCTGTTCGACGCCGAGCGCGTCGCCCCGCTGAAGGCCGAGCTGAAGTGGCTGGCCGACCGGTTGGGCGAGGTCCGCGACCTTGAGGTGCTGCGGATGCGGTTCACCGAGCGCCTGGAGGACGACACCGTCCCCGCCTGGCTGGAGGACATCGCGAAGCGGGAACGCGCCGCGTACCGGCGGCTGCACGCCGCCCTCAAGGAGCCCCGCTACTTCGCCCTGCTGGACGCGCTGGACGCCCTGGTCTCCGACCCGCCGTTCGCCGGGAAGGCCGCCGGGCGCCAGGCGGTCAAGGAGTTTCCGAAGCTGGTCGAGAAGGCGTGGCGGCGGATGGAGGGGGCGCACGAGGCCATCGCGACGGCCGAGGATCCGGAGACCGCCTGGCACGAGGTCCGCAAGGCCGCCAAGCGCGTCCGCTACGTCGCCGAGCTCGCCCGGCCGGTGCTCGGCGACGACGCCAAGGCCTACGCAAAGCGCGCCAAGCGCATCCAGACCGTGCTCGGCGAGCACCAGGACGCCGTCATCGCGATGGAGCACCTGGCGGCCGCCCGGCCGCGCACGCTGGACGAGGCGTTCACGCTCGGCGTCCTGTACGGGGTCGAGCAGTGCCAGGCGCGGCACGCGCGCGGTCAGTTCGAGGCGGTCTGGGCCTCGATCGCGGACTGAATCGCGGCCCGGATCCGGTCGACGTCGCCGCGTTCGGCGGGCGGCAGCGGCGCGCCGACCGAGGCGCGGGCCGCCTCGGCGGCGGCCAGCAGGCGGGCGGCCTCCGCCGGGTCGCCCTCCAGCACCGCCACCCCGGCCAGCCCCTCCTGCGCGAACGCCGCCGCGCGCGCGTCCCCGGTGCGGCGCGCGATCTCCAGGCTCTCGGTGAACCGGGCGCGGGCGGTGGCGGCGTCGCCGCGCTGTTCGGCGACGAAGCCGAGTTCGGCCAGCGAGTGCGCGGTGCCGGGGGCGTAGCCGACCTCGCGGTTCCAGTCGAGGACGAGGGTCAGGTGGCGTTCGGCGTCGTCGAGGCGGCCCTCGCGCCGCGCGCCGAGGGCGAGGCCGACCTCGGCGAACATCTCGCCGGACCGGTTGCCCTGGGCGCGCGCCAGGTCGCGGGCGCGCTCGTGCAGGCGGCGCGCCCCGGCCAGGTCGCCGGTCAGCAGGGCGAGGCGGCCCAGCCCGGAGGCCAGGTCGCAGACCTGCGTCCACATCCCCAGCTCCTCGGCCATGCGCAGGCCGTCGTGGCGCCGGCGGGCGGCCGCGGCGTAGTCGCCGTTGATCTCGGCGAGGCGGCCGAGGAGGTTGGCGGCGCGGAGCCGTCCCCAGTGGTCGCCGAGGTCGGCGAACAGCGCCGCGCTCTCCCGGCCGTGGCGGTCGAGCGCGGCGAGGTCGCCGCGCACCAGCGCGTAGTGGGCGAGGGTGCCGAGGGCGGCGGCGGTCCCCCAGCGGTCGCCGGTGTCGCGGAACACCGCCAGGGCCCGCCGGGTCAGGTCCTCGCCCACCTCGTTGTCGCCGCCGCCGAGCAGGATCTCGCCGAACAGCCACTCCGCGCGGGCCCTGCCGACGGGGTCGGCGACGTGGTCGAACGGCTCCAGCCCCGCCCTCAGGAAGGCCGTCCGGTCGGCGTCGTGGGGTCCGCGCAGCGCGATCGCCGTCCCCCAGGCGTGCGCGCGGGCGCGCGGCACGGGGCCGGCGCCGTCCGCCGCCAGGGCGAGCCGGAACAGCCGCCCCGCCTCGCCCAGGCGCCCGCGCAGGAACCAGTACCACCCCAGCGCGTTCACCAGCCGCAGCGCCACGTCCGCGCGGCCCCGGCGGGCCGCGTCCTCGACGGCGGCGCGCAGGTTGGCGTGTTCGAGGTCCAGGACGGCCAGCCAGTGGCGCTGGTCGGGGCCGTGCAGGCGGGCGCTCTCGGCGAGGCGGGCGTAGTACTCGTTGCGGGCGTCGCGGGTCCGGTCGGCCTCGCCCGCCTCGGCCAGGCGGTCCAGGCCGTACAGGCCCACCGACTCCAGCAGCCGGTAGCGGGGGCCGACCGTCTCCTCGGTCATCACGACCATCGAGCGGTCGACCAGGTGGGCCAGCAGGTCCAGGACGTCGCCGGGCCGCACCTCGCCGCCCGCGCAGATCTCCTCGGCCGCCGCCAGCCCGCAGCCGTCGGCGTGCACGGCCAGGCGGCGCAGCACGGCGCGCTCGGCCCCGGTGAGCAGCTCCCAGCTCCAGTCGATCATCGCTCGGAGGGTGCGCTGCCGGGTCGGGGCGCCCCGGTGCCCGGTGGCCAGCACGCGGAACCGGTCGTCCAGGCGGGCGGCCAGCTCGTGGACGCCGAGGGCGCGCACGCGGGTGGCGGCCAGCTCCAGCGCCAGGGGGATGCCGTCCAGGCGACGGCAGATCGACGCGACGGCCGCGGCGTTGTCGCCGGTCAGCGCGAACCCCGGCGCGACGGCGCCGGCGCGCTCGGCGAACAGCCGGACGGCGCTGTAGCGGCGCAGCGTGTCCGGCCCGCTGTCGGCGCGCGAGCGGGGCGCGTCCAGCGGCGGCACCGCGTGGACCGTCTCGCCGGGCACGCCGAGGGGCTCCTGGCTGGTGGCGAGGACGCGCAGGCCGGGGACGGCGCGGAGGAGGCGTTCGACCAGCTCGGCGACGGCCTCGACCAGGTGCTCGCAGTTGTCGAGCAGGAGCAGCAGGCGGCGGTCGCGCAGGGCGGCGGCCAGCCGGTCGGCGGGTGAGGTCCCCGACCGCCCGTCGTCGCGGATGTCCAGGACGGCCTGCACGGCGTCGGCGACCGTCGCGGCGGCGGCGCCCCGTTCCACGGCGGCGAGCTCGACCATCCACACGCCGTCGGGATGCGCGCCGGGGTGCGCGGCCCGGCGGGCGGCCTCCACGGCCAGGCGGGTCTTGCCGACGCCGCCCGGACCGGTCAGGGTGACCAGGCGGTGGGCGCCCAGGAGCCCGCGCAGCTCGGTCAGCGCCTCGTCGCGGCCGACCAGCCCGGTGATCGCCTCGGGCAGGTTGGTGCGGGACGCCGCGGGCGCGGCGGCCAGCGCCGGGTCGTGGCGCAGGATCGAGCGGTGCAGCTCGGCGATCTCGGGGCCGGGGTCCACGCCGAGCTCCTCGCGCAGCCGGGTGCGCAGGTCGGTGAAGACGGCCAGGGCCTCGCTCTGGCGGCCCGAGCGGTACAGGGCGCGCATCCGCGCGGCGCGGAGGCGTTCCCGGAGGGGGTGGGCGGCGATCGCGTCGGCCAGCTCCTCGGCCAGCTCGGCGTGCTCGCCCAGCTCCAGGCGGGTCTCGGCGAGCTCCTCCAGCGCGGTGAGGCGCTGCTCCTCCAGCCGCCGGGCGGCGGGGCGGGCGAACCCCTCGTCGGCGAGGTCGGCCAGTGCCGGTCCCCGCCACAGCTCCAGCGCCTCCCGGAGCAGCGCCGCCCGGTCGGCCGCCGCCGCCCGCCGGGCCTCGGCGACCAGCGCCTCGAAGCGGGCGGCGTCCACGTCGGCGGCGTCCAGGCGGTAGCCGGCGGGTCCGGAGGCGATCAGGTCGCGGCCGCCGGGCTCGGCGTCCAGGACGCGGCGGAGCTGGGAGACCTTCACCTGGAGCGCGGCCAGGGGGTCGCGGGGCGGCGCCGGGCCCCACAGGTCGTCCACCAGCCGGTCGGCGGACACCGGCCGCCCGGCGTGGACGAGCAGGTCGGCCAGCAGCGCCCGGATCTTCCCGCCGGGGACCGGCACCGGCTCCCCGGCGTCCGTCCGCACCTCCAGCGGCCCCAGCACCCCGAATCTCATACCGCTGACCATAACGGGCGGCTCCGGGCCGTAAGCGCTGGTGAAAGTCGCGCGTAAGGGGCGCGTAGGCGGTCCCCGGCAGAGTCGTGGACGACAGAGGGAGGACGACCTGAGGGGAGGTCCGGTGGACACGGACATCCGAGTGGCGATCATCATCGGCAGCACCCGGCAGGGGCGGTTCGGGCCGACGGTGGCGGACTGGTTCACGCGCGTGGCGCGGCGGCACGGGGGGCTGGGGGTCGACGTCGTCGACCTGGCCGAGGCCGGGCTGCCGGAGGTGCTGGACGACACCGGCGACGCGGCCGTGCGGGCGCTCGCGTCCCGGCTGGCGGCCGCCGACGCGTTCGTCGTGGTCACGCCCGAGTACAACCGCGGCTATCCGGCTCCGCTGAAGACCGCGATCGACTGGTTCGTGGACGAGTGGAAGGCCAAGCCGGTCGCGTTCGTGTCCTACGGCGGCGTCTCCGGCGGCCTGCGCGCCGTCGAGCAGTTGCGGCAGGTCTTCACCGAGCTGCACGCCACCACGGTCCGCGACACCGTCAGCTTCCACACCTGCTGGAACCGGTTCGACGACGCCGGTGAGCCCGTCGACCGGGCCGGTACCGAGGCCGCCGCCAAGAGCCTGCTCGACCAGCTCGTCTGGTGGGGGCGCGCGCTGCGCGACGCCCGCGCCGTCCGCCCCTACACCGTCTGAGGAGAGACACCGATGACCGCTCCACGAACCGGGCCGCGGCTCGCCCTGCTGGCCTTCTCCAGCCTCATCACCTCGCTGGACTTCACGATCGTCTACGTCGCGCTGCCGGACATCGCCCGCAGCGTGGGCCTGTCCGGGCACGCCACCCAGTGGGTGATCAGCGCCTACGCGATCTTCTTCGGCGGGTTCCTGCTGCTCGGCGGCCGGTCGGCGGACCTGCTGGGACGGCGGCGCATGTTCGTGCTCGGGATGCTGCTGTTCGGCGGCGCGTCCCTGCTGGGCGGGCTGGCCACCTCCCCCGAGACGCTGGTCGCCGCGCGGGCGTTGCAGGGGATCGGCGGCGCGGTGCTGTTCCCGGCCACGCTGTCGCTGGTCAACACCTCGTTCCCGGAGGGGAGGGAACGGGTGCGGGCCGTGGCGGTGTGGGCCATGGCCGGGGCGAGCGGGCTCAGCCTGGGCGCGCTGCTCGGCGGGGTGCTGACCTCGGCGTTCGGCTGGCCGGCGGTGTTCCTGGTGAACGTCCCCCTGGTCCTGGTCGGCGCGGCGGCCGCGTTCGGGCTGCTGGCCGCCGACGGGCCGCGGGAACGCGGGCGGTTCGACCTGCCGGGCGCGCTGACCGGGACGCTGGGCGTGACGCTGCTGGTGTTCGCGGTCGCGCAGGGCCCGGAGTCGGGCTGGACGTCGCCGCCGGTGCTGGCCGCCGGGCTGCTCGCGGTCGCGCTGCTGGGGGTGTTCCTGGCGGTCGAGGCGCGCAGCGCGAGCCCGCTGATGCCGCTGCGGCTGCTGCGGCACCGCACCCTCGGCCCCGCCCTCGCCGTGATCTTCGTGTTCGGCGCGAGCATGCAGAACATCGTCTACTTCCTCACCCTCTACTTCCAGAACGTGCTGGGCTACAGCGCCCTGGTGAGCGGGCTGGGGTTCCTCGGCCTGTCCCTGGTGATCGGAGTCGCGAACGCGGTCGCCGAGCGGCTGATCGTGCGGTTCGGGCCGCGCGCCACGCTGGTCGCGGGGCTGCTGCTGGGCGCGGTGGGCGGCGCGCTGCTGGCGTTCGGGATGGTCGCCGACGGCTCCTACCTGACCGTCCTCGCCGGGATCGCGGTCTACGGCGCGGGGATGGGCACGGTGTACCCGACGATGTTCGGCGCGGCGGGCACCGGCGTCGACGGGCGCGAGCAGGGCACGGCGGGCGGCATGGCCAACACCGCCCTCCAGGTCGGCACCGGCGCGGGCCTGGCGGTCCTGGTCGGGATCTCCACCTCGGGGCCGGACGGGCTGACCGGCGAGGCGCTGCGGGTCGCGACCGCCGACGGGCTGCGCACCACCGTCTACGTCGCCGCCGCGGTCACCCTGCTGGGGCTGCTGGCCGCGTGGGTGCTGCCGGGGAGGTCGGACGCCGCCGACGGACCGGACGTGCCGGCCGGCGAGCCCGTCCCCGTCGCCTGAACCCTCCGTCCGGGCGGGTTAGTCGTGGCGCTCCAGCGAGACGACCGCTGGAGCGCCCTCGCCCGTGAGCTGGGCCGTCCAGAACCCGCCCTTGGGCAGCGCGGGATCCTCGGGGGCCTTCTCGCCCAGCTCGCGGCACAGGCCCGTCACCAGCTCGGTGACGATCTCGCCGTGGGTGCAGACGATCGTCGGCACGCGGTCGGCGGCCAGCGCGAGCAGGCGTTCCACGGCGGACCCGGTCCCGCCGACGGTGAACGCCTCGTCGGTGGTGACGGTGACGCGGGCGCGCCGCGCGTAGGGCAGCGCGGTGTCCACGCAGCGCGCCGTCGCCGAGCTCACCACGCGGGCCGGGCCGTAGCACGGCAGCAGGTCCGCCAGCGCGGTCGCCTGGGCGCGGCCCCGCTCGTCGAGGGGGCGCAGTTCGTCCGGCTCGCTCCAGGCGCGCTTCTCCCCCGCCGACACGTGCCGCAGGATGATCAGCGGCCGGGTGGCCCGCGGCCCGGCGAGCAGCTCGTGCAGCAGATCGACCTCGTGGGAGTAGCTGAGGCGTTCCGCGGCCCGCGCGGGCGTCAGCCAGGCGACCTCGTCGACCTCCTCGTTCGGGGTGAACGAGGCGGACGCCGCCGGCTCGGCCGCCCACCAGTCCACGCGCTTGGTGCGGCCGTCCCGCAGCGGATAGGTCACGGTCGGCAGGCGGCGGCCCAGCCGGGGCACGATCCCGGTCTCCTCCACGGTCTCGCGGACGGCGGCGCGCAGCACGTGCTCGCCCGGATCGACCTTCCCCTTGGCGAACGTCCAGTCGTCGTACCGGGGGCGGTGGATCACGGCGATCTCCGGGCCGTCCGCCGCGCCGGTCCCCGAGCCCCGCCACAGCAGCGTGCCCGCCGCGCTCACGACCTCAGCCATCGACCGTCCTCCACCTCCGGGTCCGCACCAGCCGGGTCTGGACGTCCAGCAGCGTCTCGCCGGGCGCGGGGACGCGGCGGGTCCAGGTGCCGTCCCCGTCCAGCCACCACGAGCAGGTGCCGTCGTCCATCGCCAGGTCCATCAGTTCGAGCAGCCCCGCGCGCTGGGTCCGGTCGGTGACGGTGACCAGCGCCTCGACGCGGCGGTCCAGGTTGCGGTGCATCAGGTCGGCGCTGCCGATCCACACCTCGGGGTCGCCGTCGTTGGCGAACGCGAAGACCCGCGAGTGCTCCAGGAACCGCCCGAGGACGCTGCGCACCCGGATCGTCTCCGACAGGCCGGGCACGCCGGGCCGCAGCGCGCAGATCCCCCGCACCCAGACGTCCACCGGGACGCCCTCCCGCGACGCCCGGTACAGCGCGTCGATGACGACCTCGTCGACCAGCGAGTTGCACTTGATGCGGATGTGGGCCTCGCGGCCCTCGCGGTGGTGGGCGGTCTCGCGTTCGATCCGCTCGACCAGGCCGGGGCGCAGGCTCTGCGGGGCGACCAGCAGCCGGTGGTAGTCGAGCTGCCGGGAGTAGCCGGTGAGGTGGTTGAACAGGGCGCTGACGTCCTCGCCGACCTTGGGGTCGCAGGTCAGCAGGCCGAGGTCCTCGTAGAGGCGGGCGGTCTTGGGGTGGTAGTTGCCGGTGCCGATGTGGCAGTAGCGGCGCAGCACCCCGTCGGAGTCCTGCCGCACGACCATCGAGAGCTTGCAGTGCGTCTTCAGGCCGACGAAGCCGTAGACGACGTGGCAGCCCGCCTTCTCCAGCTTGCGGGCCCACACGATGTTGGCGCGCTCGTCGAAGCGGGCCTTCAGCTCCACGACCACCACGACCTGCTTGCCCGCCTCGGCGGCGGTGATCAGCGCGTCCACGATCGGGGAGTCGCCGCTGGTCCGGTAGAGCGTCTGCTTGATCGCCAGCACCCGGGGGTCGGTGGCGGCGTCCTCGATGAGCCGCTGCACGGTCGTGGTGAACGAGTCGTAGGGGTGGTGGACGAGCACGTCGCGTTCCCGGATCGCCGCGAAGATGCCGGCGTCCTCAGGGATCACCGCCTTGGACGGCACGAACGGCGGGTACTTCAGCCGCGGCAGGTCCAGGTCGGCGATGGCCGCCAGGCCCGCCAGGTCCAGCGGGCCGCCGACCCGGTAGATCTGCCGCTCGTCGATCTCCAGCTCGGCGGTGAGCAGGTCCAGCACGGCCGGGGAGATCGACTCCTCGACCTCCAGCCGGACGACCGGGCCGAAGCGGCGGCGCAGCAGCTCGCGTTCCAGCGCCTGGAGCAGGCCCTCGCTGATGTCGTCGTCGATCTCCAGGTCCTGGTTGCGGGTGACGCGGAACGCGTGGTGCTCCAGCACCTCCATGCCGACGAACAGCTGCCCGAGATGGGCGGCGATCACGTCCTCCAGCGGGGTGAACCGGTTCGGGGACGCCTCGATGAAGCGGGGCAGGACCGGCGGGACCTTCACGCGGGCGAACATCGTGGCGTCGGTCTCGGGGTCGCGGACGATGACGGCGAGGTTGAGCGACAGGCCCGAGATGTAGGGGAACGGGTGCGCCGAGTCCACCACCAGCGGCGTCAGCACCGGGTAGATCCGGTCGCGGAACAGGCGGCGCAGGCTCTCCTGCTCGGTCTCGGCCAGGTCGACCCAGCGCAGCAGGTGGATGCCCTCCTTGGCCAGGGCGGGGCAGACGTCCTCGTGGAAGGCCGCGGCGTGCCGGAGCATGAGCTCGTGGGCGACGGTGGCGGTGCGTTCCAGTATCTCGTGCGGCTGCCGCCCGCTGGCGGACTGGACGGCCAGGCCGGTGGCCATCCGGCGGGTCAGCCCGGCGACCCGCACCATGAAGAACTCGTCCAGGTTGGACGCGAAGATCGACAGGAAGCGGACCCGCTCCAGCAGCGGCAGCGACGGGTCCTCGGCCAGCTCCAGGACGCGCTGGTTGAACCGCAGCCAGCTCTCTTCGCGGTCGAGGAACCGGTCGTCGGGCAGAGCCTCCGCGCTGTGGTCGAAATGTCCTGGATTGACGGTCATGGCGCAATGATCCCCAGCAAAGGTGAACGGAAGTCGAACGACGGTGTTTCCGCTGTATGTCAGACATCACGATCGTTCCCGAGGTTCCCATAGATCACTCGACGGTTGGTCGGGGTCACATCGTTATTCCGCCCGCTGGCCGGGTACCTCCGGCGGCACGACAGGGAGGCGTGAGATGACCGAACGAAATCCGGCCGATCTGGCCGGGCTCCCCACGTCGGAGCTGGTCAAGCAGCTCAGCGAGCAGAGCGCGCGGCTGGTGCGCGAGGAACTGCGGCTGGCTCAGACGGAGGTGACGGCCAAGGGCCGCCACTACGCGCAGGGCGCGAAGATGTTCGGCGGGGCCGGGGTGGCCGCGCTGTACGGGGGCGGCGCGCTGGTGGCGACCGTCACGTTGCTGCTGGCGCTGGTGCTGCCCGCCTGGGCGGCGGCGCTGATCGTGACGGTGGTGCTGTTCGCCGTGGCGGGCGTGCTGGCGCAGCGCGGCAAGAAGCAGATGGGCATGGCCGCGCCGCCGTCACCGGAACAGACGACCGAGAGCGTGCGCGCCGACGTGCGGGAGATCAAGGACAGGGGCCGACGATGACCAGGGACACCGACCCGGAAGTTCAGCAGCAGCAGGAACGCGTCGAGCAGGCCCGCGAGGAGCTGGGCGCGACGGTGGAGGCCCTGAGCGCCCGCGCCGACGTGAAGGCCCGCGCCCAGGACAAGGTGGGCGAGCTGAAGGAACGCGCCGGCGAGAAGGCCGGCGAGATCCGCCACAAGGCCGGGGAGCTGACCGGCAAGGCCCGCGAGGCCGCCCCGGACCCGGTGGTGCAGGCCACCGAGAAGGTCCGCCGCCGTCCGGGCCCGGTCGCGGGCGGGGCCGTCGCCGTGGTGGCCCTGCTGCTGGCGCGCCGCTGGATGAGGAACCGTTCCGGCGGCCGCTCCACGACCACCGCCCGCGCCGCGAAACGGGCGGGCACCGCCGGCCGCGCCGCCCGCAAGCAGGCCAGGAGCACCGCCCGGTCCGCGAAGCGGCGGGCCCGGCGCTGATCCGCCGCCCGCGCGGTCGCCCTCCGGCGGCCGCGGGGTGGCGCGCGGGGCGCGGACAGCGGGGCGGGGTGGGAAGGGCGGCCTGACCGTGAGGATCGATTCGGGGCCCCGCCCCACGCGGGTACAACCCCGATGTGACCCTCCACGAAGCCCCCCGTCTGCCTCCCCTCCCGTCCGCGTTCACCGCGTCCTGGCCCCGCTGCCCGGCCCCGGACGGCTGCGCCGGACGCGTGGTCGAGCCGTACCCGGCGTGCGTGGCGCACCTGCGGCCCCGCGAGTTCCGGCGGTTCGTCGCGGAGCTGGGGCCCGGATCCGATCTCGACCTGCGCGGCGTGGTCGTCACGCCCGCGCTGCTGGAAACGCTGCTGACCGCCGTCACCGGAGCCGAACGGCGGCCCCGCCTGGGCCGGTTGCGGTGCGAGGAGGCGCGGCTGCCCGAGGCGGTGACGTGGCGCGGGGCCCGCTTCGAGAGGGACTGCTCGTTCGACGGGGCCTACCTCGCCGCCGGGACCTCCTTCCTCGACGTGGTGTTCGGCGGGCACGTGTCGTTCCAGCGGGCGCGGTTCGGCGGGAACACCTCGTTCCACGGGGCGCTGTTCCGGCGGTACGCGACGTTCGACGAGGCGGTGTTCGGTGGCGACGCGCTGTTCGAGGAGACCCGGTGGGACGCGGACGCGTCGTTCGCGCGGGTCGTGTTCCTGGGGGCGGCGGCGTTCGACCGGGCCCGGTTCGGGCGGGATGTGATCACGACGGGGACGCGCTTCGAGGACGTGGCGTCGTTCCGGCGGGTGCGGGTGGGACGCAACGCGCGCTGCGACCGGGCCCGGTTCCGGCGCGGGCTGTGGCTGGGGCCGATGGTCGCCGGCGGGCTGATCTCGCTCGCGGACGCGCAGGCCCGCGGCGGCGTGTCCGTCCAGGCGGCGGCGCGGCGGGTCGCGTTCGACGGCGCGACCGTGCGCGGCGGCGCCGACCTGCGGCTGCGGCACGCGGAGCTGACGCTGGAGAACGCGCGGTTCGAGGGGCGGGCGTCGGTCCGGACGGCCGCCCAGCCGTTCGCCGGGCTGTCGGAGCCGCCCGACTGGCCCGCGCCCGTCCGGGTGCTGACGCTGCGGGGCGCGGCCGCCGACCGCCTCGAACTCGCCGACCTCGACCTGTCCCGATGCCGCCTCCTGGGCGGGGACCGGCCCGAAGGGCTCGTGCTGACGGGGCCGTGCACGTTCGCCACGCTCCCCGCGCAGTGGGGCGCGGCGCTGACCGAAGGCGGGCTCGCCGCCCTCTACGGCCGGATCGCCCACGCCACCGGCGACGACGCCCTGGCCCGCGAACTGCGGCACCACGCCGGGGAGACCCGCGGCACCCGGCCCGGCCGCCTGCGCCGCTGGCTGCTCCACATGTTCTGGCTCACCTGCGGCCACGCCCCGCGCACCGGCCGCACCCTGCTGTGGATCACGATCGTCGCGATCGTGGTCTGCGCCCTGACGGCGGTCCGCCACCAGCACCCGGCCGCCTCCCGCACCGACCCGCCCCCCGAACGCCGCACCGCGCCCCCGGCCTCCTACCCTTCCCATCCATGAGCGAGGTCGCCGGGCTGTTCGTGTACGGGACGCTGCGTTACCCCGAGGTGCTGCGGGCGCTGCTGGGACGCGTCCCCGACCTGTCCCCGGCCTCGGCGAAGGGATGGCGGGTGCGCGCGCTGCCCGGCGTGGTCTACCCCGGCCTGGTCCCCGACCCGGCCCGCACCGCCGAGGGCCTGCTGATGACGGGGCTGACCGACGCCGAACGCCACCTGATCGACGTCTACGAGGGCGACCTGTACGACACGGTCACGCTGACGTTGGAAGACGGGCGGCGGGCCCACGCCTACACCTGGCGGGGCGAGACGGAGGCGTTCGACTGGGACCCCCGCCACTTCGCCGCCCACGAGCTGGCCGCCTACCTGTCCGCACTGCGCTCCTGAGCGACTGTGATCCCACTCACATTTCCAGCCCCGGACAGACTCACGGCAGAATGTCAGACCCTCCGGTCATGATGTGTGCTATGAGCAGAGAGACACCTCCGACGTTGCAGTGTCCGAACTGCAACGCCCATCTCGCGCTCGTCCAGGTGCCGGCCGTTCCGACCGCGCCCGGCGGGTCGGCGAGCGCCCCGTCCACCACCCACGCCCACCACGACGTCCATCCCCCGGTCGCGCCCCCGGCCCCGCCCTCCCCACCCCCCGTGGCGGAGGTCCTGGCCGAGTACGCGGGCCGCAAGGTCAACCCGACGACGGCGATGCGCGGCGCGGCCCGCGTCCGCGCCAGCCTCAACCGAGCCCAGTCCACCCCGCAGCGCCGGGCCGCCCAGCAGGCCGCCCGCCGCGCCGCCGCGAACGCCAAGAGCAACAAGGCCCCCGCCCCCAAAGGAGCCAAGAGCGCCTGACGACGAAGCCCCCACCTGACCCACCCGACCGCACCACCGCCGCCCCGAGAAGGCCCCCGGCGGAGCCCCGCCGTTGCCTTCAGCAAACACGTCCGGGCCCCATAGACCGGCCGCATCCCAACCCGAGCACGACTCCACCTACCAACCAGCAGAGCCTTCCGGCAGCACAAAGCACTGACCCGGAGCGCCAGAAGGCGAACGCTCCACCGGCAACGGTCGGCCATCACGAAACGCGCCGCCCGCTCCGTTGCGATGTGAATGCTTCGCCAGCAGCGCCCCAACCGCCGCGAAAGACAACCAGCCCACCTCCGCGCCAAGCCGAAGACGCCACCACGATCAACGCCAAACCAGCGGAATGCTCCACTAGCGCACCAGGCTGGTCCCGACTCGCCGGACCAGCAGGCGAGATTCCCAGCCGCATCGGCATGGTCCTGGACGGCCCGCCAGCGAAAGCGGGTGTGCGGGTGCGCTCACGACCCGTGGCGTTCGGGCACATCCCGTCAGGGCACCCCGGTGTGGGACTTCCCCATGATGCCGTTCAGCACCCGCCGGTCATCGCTGCGGAGCCGTCCCCCTGCTGCCTGGGCAGCAACGGCTCCAGCACCTCCCACTGGCATCGGTCAGCTCACGGGCAGGGAACCACGGCTTCGAAGATCGCTGTCAAGCCGACCGTCGGCGTCCGCCTTGACGACAGAACCTAGGCCGACAGCCTTCTTGCAACCAGTTGTGCTGCGACGAGGGAGGTGAGCAGGGTTTCCTCTTCGGAAGGGAATCTTCCGGCGAAACTCTCACGCAGAGATTCCAGGAGACCGTGGAAGACGAGCACCCGGCGGGAATCACAGATCTCCTCGGTTCGTGATCGCTCCAGACCCCACGCCGACAACGCGGCCCCGGGATCTCCGTCGAGCGCGGCCTGCGCGCCTTCGGCCAAGTCCGAGCCCGTTCTGTGCAGGAAACGGGTCAGCGCCTCGTCCTCTCGACACTGCGCCGTGTCGAGCATGGACACCAGGCGAAGATAATCTTCCGACTGAAGGAAGCCCACCCGGCGATGGGCGATCATTTGTGATGCGTCGAAGACCCGGGCGCCGGGCTCGAAGGTCGCCGAGGCGCGCGTGGCCGCGAGAAGGTCGCCGAGGAAGAGCCGGGCGAGCGTCTGCGCCGGTCCGCCGAGTCGTCCCAGCAGCAGTGCCGCCCGCGTCGACGCTGGTGGGTGGCTCGCTCCTCGCCGCAGGAACAACGCCTGTTCGGTGACGTTCACCACCAGCATTCCCACCAGCGCCCCCAGCGCCGTGGCGGCCTCGACATGGGCGGCCGGCGCTCCGGCGTCACGCTCGGCGGCGCGCTGCGTCGCTCTCAGGGCGAACATGTCGGCGTCCAGTTCCCGTTGCTGGTCGGGCGAGCATGTCGGCAGTTCGTCCTGCGGAGAGAAGGCGTGGGCCACGCTGCCGTGGCCGAGCACGTGGTGGGCGATCTCGTGGCCGATCACGAAACGCATCGACTGCAGGAGCAGGAACGCTTCGACGGCCTCGGATTCCGGGCGCAGCAACAGTCCCAACTTCGCGGGCACCCCGAAGACCCGCTGGTTGACGTTGTAATAGCGCAACAGGCCGGTGAGCATGTCCACATCACCCCCGAAGGCCCCACCTCGCATGGAACGGGCGATGCGCCATATACCCCGCGGCCCACCAGAGCTGATCTCCTTGAACAGGTCGGCGGAGTAACCGGTGTAAACGTTGGCCAAGGACATGATCGAGTCAGAGATCTTCGCCAGCGCCGAACCGTCGGGGAACGACTGCACCATGGCGGACACCGTTTCCTGCAGTGTCGACGTCACACAGACGGACTCCAGACGATCTCGATCCGCGCCCAGATCGACCATGGCGGCCTTCACGTTCTCGGTCACGTGTTGGTAGATTCCGCTCACCGGGTCGGCATAACGGTCCGACCACTCATCCTGCTCCCATGCGAGCATCCCCGCGTCCATCCGAGCGAGGGCGTCGTGATGGCCACGCTCTCGGAGCTGGTCGCGCAGCCGTTCGAGCTGCAGGACGCGATCAGGTTCCAGTAGGCGGCGCCTTTGCTCCGCCTGGCTCTCCTCCGGCTTCACGCCCCGGGCGCGTTCGCGCAGAAGGTCCCGAGACCGATGCGGGCGATCAATACCGCGACGAGAGGCGCGACGACGGGATCCTCTCCCATCTTGTCGAGCAGTTCGTAGATCGCCGCCGCGTCGATCACCCGGTCCGATCCGGTGGTGCCGAGAAGATTCTGGATCCCGGGGTGATTGCAGATCTTGCGCTGCAGTTCGCGTTGCTTGTTGTCGAACCAGGTACGCCCGAAGCGACGATGGGCGGCCCGGTCCTCGGGCGAGAGGCCGGGCCCTTCACCGAGCAGGGCCGTGCCGAGCAACTCGAAAAGCTCGTCGTCACTTTTGTCCAGGTAAGTTTCGAAAGTCATGCTCGGTCACTTTCGTGAGCGGTCGGCATGGAGAGGTCACACTATCGAAGCCCTGGAAGACATGTACGAATATCGAGAGAATCGGCAAGTTCACGCCATGAGCCCTGGAGCGTCGCCCGGATCTGTTGATCCTTATTCAGAAGGCATGAAACGACGCGCCGCCCGAGTGATCTTTTCTTGAACCCTGTCGTCAAAGCGGATGCGGCTGGTCTGCTCTGTGGTGATCCCTGGGCGAGTGATCCGTCGTCATGAGTCGAACGATGCTGAGCGAGCACTGCTGGAACCGCTGCTGCCGCAGCAGCGGTACGGATCGTGGCGCGCCTTGCACACCGATTTCGGTGCTGGACTGCTGATCGCACCTCCACCCGCATACTGCGGACCTAGGTGAAGACGACCTGGCCTTTACCGTGGGCCTCGGTCAGTCCGCCGAGAGCGCAGCGTCTGATACCGCTGGTCGGGGTGGCGGTGCCCTGGACGGCGTGGCCGGTCAGCGGGCCGGAGACTGCGGTGCCGGTGAGCAGGATGCCGCCGGGGTCGTAGCCGACGACCTGGCCGGGGGTGGGGTGCACCGTGGTGCCCAGAGCACGGCCCTTGGCGTCGTACCAGGTGATGGCCCCCTCGCCATGGATGTCGCGCGCCTTGGCGCAGGAGGCGAGGGCGGTCGCGAGTCCGGACATCCGGCCGTGGCCGATGGCGCGGTATCGCCCGTCGGGAGAGGAGCGGCCGCCCAACCACGCCGCGCCGCTGGCGGTGACCTGACGGGGGTCAGGCCCACCGGAGGGGAAAACGTCACCGAGCGGCCGGGCTCCGTCGTCACCTCGCAGGTCAGGGCGGCGGCACCGGCAGCCGGTGCCGGATGTGCTCGGCGCGACGCGTCCGCTCCGTCATGGAAGGCGATCGCTGCACCGGCTGTGGGCCACGAAACGTAGTCGGTCCGCTCCGTCGCCTTCCTTAGGTCGCGGCCACCGTCGGGGCGGCAGGACGTGTCGGCTCGGCGGGCTTGTGGTCCGAGGAGCGGTCAGCCCGCGACGCGTGGGGGCGGGTCGCGGGCTGAGTCGTTCTGGGGTCGCGCGAGGTCAGGACAGGGGCTTGTCGGTCCAGGTCGTGGTGAACGTCGACGAGCCCAGCAGGCTGTTCGGCGGGAGCTCCGCGTTGACCCCGGCGGGCTCCAGGACGATCGTCTCGGAGGCCAGGGCCGCGCCCCGGGCCGGGTCGATGACCAGGCGCCGCTGGAGGACGCCGTTGGGGGTGCGTTCGATCGCCGCGACCGCCACTCCGGGGCGGCCCTCCGCGTCGCGCACCTTGCCGATCGAGCGCACGCCCGGCAGGTCCGCCAGCAACCGGAACGCCGCCGCGCGCGTCTTCGTGGTCACCGGCAGGTCCGTGACCAGCAGGCCACCCACCTCGAACAGCCAGCGGTCCCTCGGCATCGGCGAGTTCGACTCGGTGCCGTGCCCCTTGTACCAGCGCAGCAGCTCCTTCCTCAGGGTCGCGGGCGTGGTGGGCAGGCTCCGCACCTGCTTCATGGTGACGTTGCGGCCGATCCAGTAGACCTTGTCGCCGTCCACCAGCGGCGACGCCTGGACGTGCGCCTTGCCCGGGGCGGCCTCGTAGACCGCGGACTTGAGCCGCTTGAGCTTGGGCGAGATCGGGACGGACACCTTGACGCGGGTGGGCGAGCCCGCCTTCTGCCACGCCGCCCGGTCAGCGGCGCTCGCCGGGCGGAAGCCCAGGTTCTGGGTCCGCGACCACTGCTTCCCCTTCGGGCGCGCGGGCGTCCACGAGTCCGTGGCCTGCGTCACCTCGATCGTGTAGCGCCGGCCCCCCTCGGTCACCGGGAAGTGGTTCCGGTGGATGGTCCTGCTGTGCCAGTACGCGCCGGTGCCCTCGGGCGTCGCGGCGGTGCGGTCGGCCGCCGCGAGCAGCACGGTCCGGGCGTCCAGCGCGACCGGGGCCGGGCTCCGCGGCGCGGCGGGGTCGTCCGGGACGACCACGGTCGCCACCAGCGCGGCCGCCGCCGTCGCCCCGGCCAGGCCGAGGACCCACACCGGGCGGACGCGGCGGGCGCGTTCCCGGTGCGCGTCGCGCGTCCCCGCCATCGCCCGCGCCAGCTCCGCCGTCCGCGTCGCCTCGTCCACCCGGATCTCCGGGTCCAGCTCGACCGGGCGCGCCTCGGTCAGAACGCGCAGCACATCGCGGCTCATGTCATCTCCCTACCGACGATCTCCACCTGTGAACGGACGACCCCGGCGGGGCCGGGACGGGGCGCGGGGGACCGCGCGGCCGAACCCTCCACCGCCTTGGTGAGGCGGCGGCGGGCGCGGTGCAGGCGGACCCGCAGGGCCGCCGGGCGGCAGCCGAGGACGCGGGCCGCCTCGCGGGGGCTCAGGCCCTGCCAGGCGGTCAGGATCAGGACCTCGCGGTCGCCGTCCGGCAGCTCCGCCATCGCCCGCAGGACCGCCATCCGCTCGGTGACGTCCTCGGCGACGTCCCCGCCCGGCGGCGGGGTCCAGTGGGCCAGTTCGGCCGTGAACGCCGCGCGCCGCGCCTCCGCGCGGTGGCCGTCGCGCAGGACGTTGCGGGCCACGCCCAGCAGCCAGGGCAGCGGCGGTTCGGGGATGTCGCCGAACCGCCGCCAGGCGATGGCGAAGGTCTCGCTCACCACCTCGTCGGCGATCTGTCCGCCGGCACGGGCGCAGGCGTAGGCCCACACCCGTTGCCGGCAGGAGTCGTAGATCGCGGTGAAGCGCCGTTCGGCGTCGTTCATCGGGGAACCACCGCCGCTCCTCACGTCGTCCGGTGTCGTCTGTCACCGGGTAGTGGCGCGGGCGGGGCTATTGTTACCGACGTTCCGAAAAGCGTTCGCCGTCCCGCGCCGACCCGTTGACGGCCGGTCACCACCGGTAAGGCTTGCGGTGCCCTAGCATTTGTTCTATGACAACAGTCCTCCAACGGTGCGCGGACAGTCGATGACCCTGACCCACGAACCCGTAGGGCTGCCGGAAAGCACCGATTACCTGCGGCTGCTGCTGGTGGAGGACGATCCGGGGGACGCGTTCCTGTTCCAGGAACTGCTGCGGGAGACCGAACCCGACGTCAAGGTCTCCGTCGCCCGCACCCTCGCCGACGCGCGCGCCGCGCTGACCCCCGATGTACAGTGCGTGATCGTCGACCTGTCGCTGCCGGACGCCGACGGGCTGGACGCGCTGCGCGAGGTGCTGGCCGCCGCGCCGCACACCGCCGCGCTGGTGCTGACCGGGCTCGACGACGCCCACGCCGGTGTCGCCGCCGTCGCCGCCGGGGCCCAGGACTACCTGGTCAAGCAGAACGTGGACGGCGCGCTGCTGTCCCGCGCGATCCGGTACGCGATCGAACGCCACCGCGCCGACCGTTCGGAGAAGCAGCTCGTCGAGGCCCGCGCGGTGGAGCGGGAGAACGCCCGGCTGGAACGCGGCCTGCTCCCGGTCCCGATCTTCACCGACGCCGGTGAGCTGGGTCATCTGACCCGCTACCGGCCCGGTCGCGACGGGACGCTGCTGGGCGGCGACTTCTACGACACGGTGCAGACCGGGGACGGTGTCGTCCACGCGGTGGTCGGCGACGTCAGCGGGCACGGCGCGGACGAGGCGTCGCTGGGCGTGCGGCTGCGCATGGCGTGGCGCACGCTCGTGCTCGCCGGGCACACCGGCGAGGATCTGCTGCGCACCCTGGACACGGTGCTGACGTACGAGCGGTGGAGTGAGGAGATCTTCACCACGCTGTGCATGGTCGCGCTCGACCCGGACCTGCGCCGGGCCCGGGTCTGGCGGGCCGGGCACCCGCGTCCGCTGCTGTTCACCCCGAGCGGCGTGGAGCCGCTGCCCGACGAGCCGTGCGGTCCGGCGCTGGGCGTGCTGCCCGGCATGGAGTGGCCCGCCGCGGAGGTCGAACTCGGCGACGACTGGGCGTTGATGGTCTACACCGACGGGCTGGTCGAGGGTCTGGTGGGTGACGGTTCCGCGCGTTTGGACCTGTCCGGTCTGGTGAGGCTGGCACGAGCGGCGCACGCGCGCGGGCAGCGCGCCGCGCCGCTGGTCGACGGGTTGATCGAGGAGGCGGAGCGGTTGAACGGCGCACCACTGTCGGACGATCTGGCCGTGCTGCTGCTGAGCCGGGGTGAGGGACGATGACCTTGCAGGACGAGAGGACCGACGCCGACGTGGAGCTCCTCCGGGAGGATCCCACCGGGCCGCCCGTGTTCCTGCCGCCGAGCGCGCTGCCGCCCCCGACCGGTATGGCGCGGCTGCGGCTCACCCAGCTCTACCGGGTCGGTTCGGTGGTCCTCGGCCTGCTGCTACTGGTCTCGATCGGCCAGGCGGTGCTGGCGCTGCACCAGAACGGCGAGGCCCGCGCCATGCTGGTGGACCGGGTGGACCCTGCGATGGTCGCGCAGTTCGAGCTGTCCGACGCGCTCGGCCGCCAGGACGACGCGATCCGCGCCTACGCCGCCGACGGCGAACGGGCCCGGCTCGTCGAGTACCGGCAGGCCGTCGCCGAGGAGGCGAACACCACCCGCCGCATCCGCGAGCTGCTGTCCGACGTCCCCGGGAAGGGCCCGGTCCTGGCGGGGCTGGACCGTCTCGCCTCCGACACCGCCGCCTGGCGCGGCGCGTTCGCCGAGCCGATCGCCCGGGGCCCCGGCGGCGGCGGGCTGTCCCCGGACTCCGAGCGGTCCGGCACCACCGCGTTCACCCGGGTCCGCTCCGGCAACGCCGTCCAGCAGCAGGCCCTGTCCACGCTGCACAAGAAGGTCGCCGACGACCTCGACCGGCGTGCCAGGATCGCCTACTGGTCGGTCGCCGCCGCGCTGATCATGGTGGTCCTCGCGGCGCTCGCGCTGGCGCTGCTGATCCGCCGCACCGTGCTGACCCCGGTCTCGTCGCTGTCGGAACGGGTCCGCGCCGTCGCGCACGGCGACTTCGCCCACCCGATGGACGTGCCCGGTCCCGCCGAGATCGCCGAGCTCGCCGCGATCATCGACGCGATGCGGCACCGCATCCTGGACGAGTGGCGGGTCAGCTCCGAGGCCCGGCAGATGCTCAACGAGCAGACCGCCGAGCTGCGCCGCTCCAACAAGGAGCTGGAGCAGTTCGCCTACGTCGCCAGCCACGACCTCCAGGAGCCGCTGCGCAAGGTCGCCTCGTTCTGCCAGATGCTGGAGCGCCGCTACGGCGACCAGCTGGACGACCGGGGCCGCCAGTACGTCGAGTTCGCGGTGGACGGCGCCAAGCGCATGCAGGCGCTGATCAACGACCTGCTGAGCTTCTCCCGCGTCGGCCGGCTGTCGCGCACCGAGGACGCCGTGGACCTGAACGCGGTGGTCGGGCAGACCCTGGACGACCTGTCCACGCTGCGCGAGGAGACCGGCGCGCGGGTCACGGTCGCCGACCTGCCGACGGTGGCGGGCGACCGCACCCAGCTCGGCCAGCTTTTCCTGAACCTGGTCGGCAACGCGATCAAGTTCCGGCGTCCCGACGTCCCGCCCGAGGTCGGGATCAGCGCGCGGCGGGACGGCGACCACTGGGAGTTCGCCTGTGCCGACAACGGCATCGGCATCGAACCGCGCTACGCCGACCGGATCTTCCTGATCTTCCAGCGGCTGCACCCGCGCGACGAGTACACCGGGACCGGCATCGGGCTGGCGCTGTGCAAGAAGATCGTGGAGTTCCACGGCGGCCGGATCTGGTTGGAGACCGAGGACCGGGACGGCGACGCGCCCGGCACTACGATCCGATGGACCCTCCCCGCCCGGCCCGAACCCGAGCCGGAGCCGGAGGGCGAGACGGAGGAGAAGAGCGAGGATGACGCAGGTTGACGTGCGCCCCATCGAGGTGCTGCTGGTCGAGGACGACCCGGGAGACGTGCTGCTGACGACCGAGGCGTTCGAGCACAACAAGGTGCGCAACAGCCTGCACGTGGTCAACGACGGCGAGCAGGCGATGGCGTTCCTGCGCCGCGAGGACCCCTACGGCGGCGCCCCGCGCCCCGACCTGATCCTGCTGGACCTCAACCTGCCCCGCAAGGACGGCCGGGAGGTCCTGGAGGAGATCAAGGACGACCCGGACCTGCGGCACATCCCGGTGGTGGTCCTGACGACGTCGGAGGCCGACGAGGACATACTGCGCAGCTACCACCTGCACGCCAACGCCTATGTGACCAAGCCGGTGGACTTCGACCAGTTCATCCAGGTGGTCCGGCAGATCGACGACTTCTTCGTCACGGTGGTGAGGCTGCCCCGCAACCGCTAGCTCGTGTGAAGACCCGGCCCACGGCGCGCGGCATCGCCGCGCGACCTGACCCGCGGACCCTTGCCTCCGGCTTCGGGCCCGCGGGAGGTCCTAGGCCTGGGGGTTCTTTCCGGTCCAGTCCAGGAAGACCACCACCGCGTCGTCCTGCGGCTCCGCGGCGCCGTGGTAGGACAGGTAGTGGCGGATGAACGTGCGCACCGCCTCCGGCGGGTCCTGGAGGCGGGTGTCGCGCAGCGCCTGGGCCAGCGCGGCCTCCCCGTAGTTCTCCCCGGCCGACGACCGGGCGGTGTGCACGCCGTCGCTGACGATCGCGAGGCGGTCGCCGGGCTCCAGGGCGAAGTACTCCGCCGTGTAGTCGGCGTCGCCGAACATGCCGAGGGGGAGTTGGGACTCGAACCGGACGGCCTCGGTGGTGTTGCCGCGCATCCGGTAGACGCGGGGCGAGCCCGCGTCGATCACCCGGACGCGGCCGGTGTCGAGCTCGACCTCCAGCAGCAGGGTGGCCACGTGCCGGTCGCCGCGGTGGCGGGCGTAGAGGGTCTGGTCGGCGAGCGCGGCCTGCTCGGAGATGTCGGCGCCGGAGCGGCGGGCGTTGCGCAGCGCGCTGACGGCCAGGTGGGTGAGGGCGGCGGCCTCCACGCCGGTGCCCATGCCGTCGCTGACCGTCAGCGTCAGGTACCGCTCGGAGATCGCCCAGTCGAAGTTGTCGCCCCACACCGCGTAGGCGGGCTCCAGCTGCCCGGCCAGGTGGAACTCGTCGGTGGCGCAGGCGGTGCCCGGCAGCAGGTCCCACTGGATCTCGGCGGCCAGCGTGAGGCGGCTGCGGCGGCGGATGCTCCGGTACCGGTCGGTGTGCAGGTCGGCGATCCGCAGCGCGCGGGCCAGCACGGTCGCGACGGCGGTGAGGCGTTCGGTCGTCGTCCGGTCGGCGGGCTCGGGCAGCCGCACGCTCAGCACGCCCAGCCGGTCGCCGTGCACGACCAGCGGGAGGTGCACGGTGTGGCCGGTGGAGTCCTGGACGACCTGCCGGGCGGCGAACGCGTGCCCCGGCGCGGTGTTGTCCAGCCGCACCGGAACGCGGCCGCGCCCCACGGCGGGGACCAGGTACGCCTGCCGGTAGTCCACGAGCAGGATCTCGACGTCCGCGGCCGCGGTGTCGGCCTGGATCAGCCGCGCGGCGGCCTCCAGCAGTTCGTGCGGCTGGGCGTCCCACAGGGCATGCTCAATGTCCTTCAGTGGATCGGCGTGCATGGCTCCCTCGTCTGCGCGTGGACCGTCCGGACGTGGGGGGGCCGCCCCGGAGGACGATCCCGTCTCGTCGGCCGGGTTGGTGAGGTGAGATGCCGCGGCGGGCGCGGTGTGTAACAGTGGAGGGCATGGTCGCCAAGCACGCTCTGGACACGGCAGAGGCCGCGGCCGTGCTCGACGAGGTCGCCGGTGGTCTGATGAGTGTGTGGGCCCGTGCCCACAACGCCCCGGACGTGCCGGTGCCGGCCACCCAGTTGCGGGCGCTGCTGGTACTGGAGCGCGGGCCGGTCAACATCTCCACGCTGGCCACCGAGCTGGGCGCGCTGGCCTCCTCGGCGAGCCGGTTGTGCGACCGGTTGGAGGCCTCGGGCCTGCTGCTGCGCGACCCCGGTCAGGACGACCGGCGCGAGGTCACCGTCCGGCTGACCGCCGAGGGCCGGGCCCTGATGGACCGGCTGCGGGGCCGCCGCCGCGAGGAGCTGGAGCGCGTCCTGTCCGGGATGGCGCCCGCGGCGCGGCAGGCGCTGCTGTGGGGGCTGTCGGAGTTCCACCAGGCTCTGGGGCCGGGCCCGGCGGGCCGCGCCCTGGAGCACGACGCGCTGGAGCACGTCGCGAGGGAGCACGACCAGGACAGGGAACGGCCGGACGACCCGTTCCCACTGCCCGCCTGAGACCACCGCCCCGCCCTTCGAAGCACGCCTTCGGCCGCCGGGCGGCCCGCTTCGCCTGCCCGTTGGCCGTCCCATGCCAGATGTTTGTCGGATGACAAATTTAGCGCCCCGGCGGGCCGGTCGCACGCCGATCGACTCGCGGAAACCGCAGCGCACGGCGGCGGTCGGCGGGCGCCGGGGTCCGGCGGGCGCCTCCCCGTGCCGCCGAATCACCCGATAAAAGCCTCATTTCTGACATAAAACTAAACTTCCATCTTTTCTGGCAGGCAAAATCGGGAGTTCCCGGATTCTCTCCCCGCGCTTTCCCGGTTTTCTCTAACGCGACTCCGGTCACACCGCTAGCATCCGGCGTGATGGCGAACGTAAATGTCGTTCCAGATCTCTCTCTGGGAACGGACATGACGCCTTCTGGAGGCCCTTCCATGAATGACCGCCGCACCCCGTCACGGGCTGCCCGTTCCGCGATCCTCCCGGCGGCCGCCGCGCTGCTGCTGGGCGGGACGCTGGGCGGCTGCTCCGGCACGGACGCGCCCACCGGGCGCGCCGCCGCGCGGGACGCCGGAACCGGCGGCCGGGCCCCCGAGGCCACCACGTTCACGACGGTGGCCGCCGCCCCCGGGGACGCGGCCCCGGCGAGCGGCACCGACGGCACGGTCGTGCATCCGACCACGCCGCAGCCGGTCCTGGACCGCCCGGGAGGCCGCGCCGTCGCGACGCTGCCCGTGCGGCAGCTCGGCGGGCCCACCTGGGTGCCCGTCGTGGAGACCGCGGGAGAGTGGCGCCGGATCCTGCTGCCGAGCAGGCCCAACGGGTCGAGCGGCTGGATCTCCGAGCGGAGCGGGGGGCTCCGCACCGCGCGCTCGCCCTACGAGGTCAGGATCGACCTGTCGGACCGCCGGCTGAGCCTGCTCAGGTCCGGCCGCCCGGCCGGGAACTGGAAGGTCGCGGTCGGCGCGCCCGCCACGCCCACCCCGACCGGCCGCACGTTCCTGCTGGCCGTCCTGGAGCCCGCGAAGAAGACCCCCAGCCCGCTGGTGCTGCCGCTCGGCGCGCACTCGGCGACGCTGGACTCCTTCGGCGGGGGGCCGGGCACCGTGGCGTTCCACGGCTGGCCGGACACGTCGGTCTTCGGCCGGGCGGTCTCGCACGGATGCGTCCGGGTCCCGAAGGAGGCGCTGCGGGAGCTGTCACGGATCCCGCTCGGAACCCTCGTGCTCATCTCCGGCTGACCCCGGTCGGCCCCTCGAACCCTCAAGGGAGTACCCCTATGTCCCATCGGAAGCTGACGCGCCGCCTGGCGCGGGCGGGCCTGGTCGCCGCGGCCCTCGGGCTGGCGGTCCCCGCGCCCGCGAACGCCGCCGAGCCCGGCGGGTCGTCGGCGTTCGGCCTGAACGTCACCGGCCCCGCGCACGTTCCGCCGACGCCCGCCGTCTCGTCCGCCACGGGCGAGGTCCGCAAGGCGCTGCTGCGCGAGGAGCGCACCAGGGCCGTCCGGGCGACGGTGCTGGACGTGGCGGCGCGCCGCGACCGCGCCCACTCCAGGGTCGCCGGGGTCGACGTGCCGGCCGCGCACCTGAACGCCGAGGCCGTCACCGCCCGCTGCCTGGGTGGAAGGGGGAACGCGTCGCTGGCCGACGCGGTCGTGGCGGGCAAGCCGCTGGCGGTGTCCCCGCCGCCCAACACCACCGTCCCGGTGAAGGTGCCGGGCCTGGGCGACGGCTCGGTCGTCCTCAACAAGCAGGAGCGACTGCCCGACGGGCGGCTGCGGGTGACCGGGCTGGAGGCCACCCTGCCGACCGGCCAGGGCAGGGTCGAGGCGATCCGCGTCGCCTCCGCCACCTGCGGCCACGTCCGCAAGGAGCGGCAGGTCCGCGGGAAGCCGGAGGGCCCCGAGGTCGCGCCCCGGCCCGTCCCGGTGAAGGGCGACCTGCCGGTCACCGGCTGACCCCGTGGCCGGGGCCGGACCGCGGCGGTCCGGCCCCGGCCACGCGGGCGTCAGTCCCCGGCGGCGGTGGGCTCGGCGCGCAGCGCCTCGTCCACGCTCGGGAACATCAGGAAGATCTTGGTGAGCTGGGTGACGTGGAAGACGTCGCGCACCCGGGAGGTGCCGCCCGCGAACACCAGGGTCCCGCCCAGGGCGCGCAGCCGGTGGAACACCCCGACCAGCACGCCCAGGCCGGTGGAGTCCAGGAACGTGACGTCGTCCATCTCGACCACCAGATGCCGGGCGCCGTCCTCGACCAGCCCGAGCAGGGTCTCGCGCAGCCGTCCGCTGGTGCTGACGTCGATGTCGCCGCCGAGCGCGACGATGGTCCGGTCGCCGTAACGGCGATGCTCCGCGCTGAAGTCCACGGGTCCTCCTCGGCTCCGGGTCGGCCGGGTAGTCGGGCGGGTCAGTCGGCGATGGCCGCCAGTACCGCGATGCCCTCGGCGGCGACCTCCTCCGCCGGGTGGCCGGCCAGGCTGTGGCGCAGCACGGTGTCGGCGGCGTCCATCGCGGTGCGGGCGGTGATCAGGCTGGTCTGGGCGCGTTCGATCTCGCCGATCCCGATGCAGTCGAAGGCGACCCGCGCCTCGTGGATCGCCAGGCGCAACTGCCGAACGACTTCTTCCATTCCCATGAACGCCCCCAGACGACAATGGCCAGTGCCGCATTTTATCGGGCTCGAACGCGCTCGCGCGGCACTTTCCCCCGACGGATTTCCGGTCGTTATCTTTGCCGGGAATTCCGATATCTGGGGGTTGGGAGGGGAATGGTGGCGCATTTCTCCCGGGGCGCGGCGGCCCGCGGGTCAGGCGGGCTGGGCCTCGGGCGCCGGCGCCACGGGGCGCGCGGGCCGCATGCGGCGGACGACGTCGCGGCCGACGTCCTGCATCGGCCGTTCGACGAAGCGGTAGCCGAGCGCGGCGACGGCCAGGACGCACGCGACCAGCCCGGCCGCCCAGCCGAGCCGCTGGAACACCGGCAGGTCGTCGACGCCGTCCCCGGCGGCCTTCCAGATCGACTGGAGGATCAGCGGGTGCAGCAGGTAGAGCGAGTAGCTGATCTGCCCGAGCCAGGGCAGCGGGCGGGGGACGCGGCGGTTCCGCAGGGCCATGCCCAGCAGGAACGTGAGCCACGCGGCGACGACGGCGGTCGTCCAGCCCCACTCGTCGGAGTTGCGCTCCCCGCCGTCCAGCGCGGCCCGGATCCCGCCCGCCGCGGTCAGCAGCGGCACGGCGACGGCCACCGCGACGCCCCACCCGCGGTGGATCTTCCGCTTCTCCAGCTCGTAGAGCACCGTCCCGGCGAACATGGTCGCGAGGATCGCCAGGCCCTCCATGCCGCCGACCTTGCTGTTCACCGCCACCAGGCCCAGCGCCAGGACCGCCAGCACCGCGCCGCCGAACCACCGCGCCGCCTGCCCGCCGCGCGCCGCCGCCAGCAGCCCGAACGCCATCAGCAGGGTCGCGCCGAGCACCGTCCCGCCGGACGACCACGACGACAGCAGCCCCGTCGGCAGCATGGTCCCGACCGTCGCGCAGGCCACGCCGAACGCCACCGCGACGGGCGCGGCGGCGCGCCTGGCCCCGGCGACGAACAGGGCGGTGACCAGCAGGTAGAAGACCATCTCGTAGGAGAGGGTCCACAGGACGTAGACGGCGTTGCCGGTGCCGAGGAGTTCCTGGAGCATCGTCAGGTGCGCCGCCACCGACGCCAGCGGCTGGTCGTCCAGGGACCCCGGCGGGCGGGCGCGCATGATCCCGGTGTAGCCGAGCACGACCCCGGCGGTGGCGGCGACGGCCGCCAGCGGGTACAGCCGGAACAGCCGCCCGGTCCAGAACTCGGCGACGTTACGCCGCCGCTCCAGCGACGCCGGGATGATGTAGCCGCTGACCAGGAAGAACACGAACACGCCATAGCGCCCGAAGTCGAACCACGGGCTGACCGAGTGCCGGATCTCGCCGAACAGCATGTTCAGCGAGTGCTCGAAGACCACGACGAGCGCCGCGACACCGCGGAGCCCGTCGAGCCAGTCGAGCCGCCGTGCCCGTGCCGCCGCGGGAGCCTCGGTGGTGGGTGCGAACGGAGTGGCAGTCATTCCGAGCCACCTTAGAGGCCCCGGTGGGCACTTTTAACGCCGTTTGCCGGGTTTTGTATCGAGAGAAAAGGTGATCCAGCGCACTCTCAGCGCCGGGTGCCGACGACGACGGTCGCGTGCCACTCCTCCGAGGCGGCGACGCGGGCCGCCAGGCCGCCGCGTTCGAACGCCGCCACGGCCGCCTCCGCCTGGCGCTCGCCGGTCTCGACCAGCAGGCGCCCGCCCGGGGCGAGCCAGCCGCCCGCCTCGGCGGCGACGCGGCGCAGCACCGCGAGCCCGTCCTCGCCCCCGTCCAGCGCGACCCGCGCCTCATGGTCGCGGGCCTCGGCGGGAAGCAGCCCGACCTCGCCGGTCGGCACGTAGGGAACGTTAGCGGCGAGGATGTCGACGCGTCCGCGCAACTCACCGGGCAGGGGCGCGAACAGGTCGCCCTCGAAGACGCGCTCGGCGGGGAGGTTCCTCCGGGCGCACCGCACCGCCGCCGGATCGACGTCGGCGGCGTACACCTCGGCCCCCTCCAGGACGGTCCCCAGCACGGCCCCGAGCGCCCCCGAACCGCAGCACAGGTCGACGACGACGGGCTTCGGGGGCGCGTTCCGCACGGCCTCCCCGACCATGAACTCGGTCCGCCGCCGGGGCACGAACACCCCCGGCTCGACCGCGACGCGCAGCCCGCAGAACTCGGCCCACCCGACCACGTACTCCAGGGGCTCGCCGGCGACCCGGCGCTCCACCATGGCGTCGAGCGCGTCCGCCGACTCCGCCGCCGAGGCGAGCAACCCGGCCTCGTCCTCGGCGAACACGCACCCGGCCGCCCGCAACCGCGCGACGACCCCGTCAAGAGAAGACGACACAGAACCCCCAGGAAAGACGAATCCCTCATCATCCGCCCTTCCCGCCGCGCGGGTCCAATCGCGGTCAGGTCAACGCGCGGGCGGGTTCCCCGGCGTCCAGCGCTCCGCCGTCGAGGACGAAAGGGATCCCGTCTCCCTCATCCGGGATTCGGAGCCCGGTCGGCGACCGGCAGCCGCCGTCAGTCGCGGGCGGTCCGCCCGTAGTACGGCTGGTAGATGTTCCGCGAGATCGGGTACCGCGCGGCCCGCACGAGCCACAGCGCCCTCTCGGCCTTCTTCCGGCCTCCCCGGAACTGGAAGAAGTAGTCGCGGGCGTCCTTCATCTGGAAGCACAGTCCGTAGGTGAGGAAGCTCCCCTTGCAGACGTAGACCTTGGCCACGTCCTCACGCGGAACCGGATACTCCTCTTCGGAGATGGAGAAGCGCACCCCTTCCTCATCCACGATCAGACGGGCGAACCGCGACACAGGCAGTTCGGGGATCTCCGCCGCGCCACGCCACTGTTCCCGCACCAGCAGGCCCCTTCCCGGAGACGGACGGCCGTTGGACGCGCCCCGCCGATCACCGGTTCCGGGCAGGGCCGGGTGGCGGGGTCTCCGAGGGGCTCGGACGGGTGGGCACTCCGGGCGAGGGAGGCCCCAGCTCCGGGGGGCCCGTCGGGATGCTGGACGTCCGGGGCGGGGCGGCCGGCGAACGCGACGGGAGCACCGACCTCGGGGTCGGCGGAGGCGTCGGCGAAACGGTTGCCGGGGGGCTCGGGACGTTGTCCGTGGGGCTGGGCGGCGGGGTGAGCGTCGGGGTGGGCGTCGGGCTTCCCGTCTCCACCGGGGGCGCGGGGGGACCCAGGGGTCCGGGCGGGCCGGATCGCGGCCACAGCAGGACGGCGATCGCCACGATCACCCCGGCCGTGACGGCGGCCGCCAGGACGGGCGCCGCCCAGCGGCGCCACCAGGGGACGGTCGCGCGGTCCGTGTCGTGCAGCCGACGCATGAGGTCGGGGTCGGGCCGGATCCCGTCGGCGGCGCGGCGGTAGTGCTCGCGCAGCCGGGATTCGAGCTCAGGGTCCATGGGCCCCGCCCTCCTTCATCCGCTTCCGCAGCGCGGTCATCGCCCGCGCCGTGTGGCTCTTCACCGTCCCCCGGGAGATCCCCAGCGTCTCGGCGATCTCCTCTTCGTTCAGGTCGCACCAGTACCGCAGCACGAGGACGGCCCGCTGCTTGGCCGACAGCGCGCGCAGGGCCTCCTCCAGCTCCCCGTCGCCGGGCCCGGCGACGTGCGGCGTCCGGGCGACGCGTTCGAGGTCGGCGACCGACCCGACCGGTGTGTCCCGCCATCGGGACCGGCGCTTCCGCTCGTCGATGGCGAGGTTGACCAGCACCTTACGGGCGTAGGCCTCCGGGTTGCCGCCCGCCGCGACGCGCTTCCAGCGGCGGGCGACGCGCTCGTAGGCGATCTGGAGCAGGTCCTCGGCCAGGTGCCGGTCGTACACCAGGAACACGGCGGTGCGCAGCAGGCTGCCCGCGGTGGCGTTGACGAACTCGTCGAAGGTCGCCTCCGCCCCGCGGGCCTCCCGAACGCTCAACACGGACAGCCCTACTCCCGGACCGCCGCCGGGGTCCGCACCGGCGGCTCGGCCGGGGTCGGCGGCACGCTCGGCCGGGGCTTACCGGGCGGCGTCACGCAGTCGGCGGGCGGAGGCACGGGCCGCGGGGTCGGCTTCGCCGTGCCCGGCCGGGCCGGGGGCGGGGTCGGACGAACGGTCGGCGGCTTGGTCGGGGACGCGGTGGGCCGCGGCGGCACCGGGGTCGCCGTGGGCGGCGGAATCGGCGTCGGTGTCACCGTGGGCGGCTGCGACGGGCGCGGCTTCCCGGGCCTCGTCGGGGTGACCGTCGGACGCGGCTTGCCGGGCCGTGTCGGGCTGGCCGTCGGGTTCGGCTTGCCGGGCCGGGGCGGATTCGCCGTCGGGGACGGGCAGGGGACGCCGGGCCGGGCGGGCGGCGTGCCCGGCCGGGTGGTGGGCGGCGCGCTCGGCTGCGGCCGGGAGGTGGGCAGCGAGCCCTTCGCCGCGACGTTCGACGCCCGCGGGGCCTCGTCCGCGCCCGCCGACAGCCACAGGCCGCCGGCCAGCACGCCGGCACCGCCGAGAGCGGCCACCGACAGGGTCAGGGAACGTCGGGGACGACCCTTGTGCTTCATCGGACTCCTCGAGGATCAAGAACCATCTTCACCCCCGACAACCCCCGCGCGGCCCCCGCCGGTTGTCACCCCCGCCGAATTTTTCTCCGCCGGCACCCTCCACCGGTTGAAGCCGGGGCGGCGGTGGGGAACGGTGTGATCATGACCAAGCGCAGCATCCAGCTCTCCGCCGAGCTCCACGACTACCTCATCGCGCACAGCAGCGGACCCGACGCGCTGCTGGAGGAGCTGGCCGAGGAGACCGCCGAGCGGTTCGCGCCGAGCGCGAGCATGCAGATCGGCCCCGAGCAGGGCACGTTCATGACCCTGCTGACCCGGATCACCGGGGCGCGGCGGGCCGTGGAGGTGGGGACGTTCACCGGTTACTCCTCGATCTGCGTCGCGCGCGGCCTCGCTCCGGGCGGGCGGCTGCTGTGCTGCGACGTGAGCGAGGAGTGGACGTCGGTCGCGCGGCGCTACTGGGAGAAGGCCGGGGTCGCCGACCGGATCGAGCTGCGGATCGCCCCCGCCCTGGAGACGCTGCGGACGCTGGACGAGCCGGTCGACCTCGCCTTCATCGACGCCGACAAGGTCTCCTACCTCGACTACTGGGAGGAGCTGGTCCCCCGCGTCCGGCCCGGCGGCGTCCTGCTGGTCGACAACACCCTGCGCGGCGGCCGCGTCCTCGACGAGGCCGAACAGAGCGAGGACGTGCGCGCGATCCGGGCGTTCAACGAGCACGCCGCGCAGGACGACCGGGTCGAGCTGGTCCTGCTGCCCATCGGCGACGGCCTGACCCTGGCGACAAAGCGCTGACCGAGCCCGCTCAGCCGAGCCTGGCGCGGATCCCCTCGGCCTTGACCCGCGCGGCCGCCGCCTCGGCGGCGGCACGCGCCCGGTCCTCCCCGAACAGCAGCCTCCGGGACAGCTCGTCGAGGGCATCCGCCATCTCATCCCGCCAGTCGGCGAACGCCGGCGACTCCTCATCGACCGGCCGCCGGACCCGCACCTCGCGCAACCGCCTCAACGAACGCTTGAGGTCATCGGGGATGGTCACAGGCACCTTCAAGTGCTGAACACGACTGAGGCCCAAGCTCGGGGGTCATCCCCGGACCTGGGCCTCGTCTGGCTGAGCGGATGACGGGAATCGAACCCGCGTTATCAGCTTGGGAAGCTGAAGTTCTACCATTGAACTACATCCGCGTGCTCCGGTCCCTGAGGACCGCTGCTCGGACATCGTACCGGAAAATCATCGGTTGGCGAGCCGGTCGCGTTGGTGCGCGGGGGACGGGCCGGAGCCGGTAGCTTTTCTGACGTGCTGCTCTCCGATCGCGACATCAGGGCCGAAATCCAGGCCGGACGGGTGAAGATCGACCCGTTCGAGCCCGAGATGATCCAGCCGTCCAGTGTGGACGTGCGACTGGACCGCTACTTCCGGGTGTTCGAGAACCACAGGTACCCGCACATCGACCCCGCCGTCGAGCAGCCGGACCTGACCAGGCTGGTCGAGCCGGAGGGGGACGAGGCGTTCGTGCTCCACCCCGGGGAGTTCGTGCTCGCCTCCACCTACGAGGTGTTCCAGCTTCCCGACGATCTCGCGGCGCGGCTGGAGGGGAAGAGCTCGCTGGGGCGGCTCGGGCTGCTCACGCACTCGACGGCCGGGTGGATCGACCCCGGGTTCAGCGGGCACGTGACGCTGGAGCTGTCGAACGTCGCCACGCTGCCGATCAAGCTGTGGCCGGGGATGAAGATCGGGCAGATGTGCCTGTTCCGGACCAGCTCCCCGGCGGAACGGCCCTACGGGTCGCCCGAGTACGGGTCGCGGTACCAGGACCAGCGGGGGCCGACGCCGTCGCGGTCGTACCAGAACTTCCACCGCACCAAAGTGTGATCGTTCCCCAAAGGAAGCCCCAACGATCGTGATCTCCATCACTGAAAGGTGAAAAGTTCTACCAAGTGGGTATCAACCAGCGATAGCTGGGCAGAGCGGCCGGCTGGCTCCCTTATCCGTCGCCGCCGCCCGTCCGGTGGCCCCCATTGGTGAGTGGCTCCGCACGCCTGTGATCAGGGGGTGGCATCCAGCCGGGTGCCACCCCCTGGTCGTGGGCGACGGGCGTTCCCCCCGACGTCCGCGGAGCCCGGAGAGGAGATCGTGTCCGCACTCCGCGTAGAGAACGTGACGAAGGTGTTCGGCCGGAAGGCCGGTGAGGCCGCCCGCAGGCTGGCGGGCGGCGCCGACCTGGAGGAGGTCCGGCGCGGCCTGGGCGTGACGCCCGCCGTGGTGGACGTGTCCTTCGAGGTCCGGCAGGGTGAGATCTTCGTGGTGATGGGCCTGTCGGGGTCCGGGAAGTCCACGTTGATCCGGATGCTCAACGGGCTCCTGGAGCCCACCGCCGGCCGGATCCTGATCGACGGGACCGACCTCACCCGGCTCTCGCCCAAGGCGCTGCGGGAACTGCGGCAGAAGAAGATCAGCATGGTGTTCCAGCACTTCGCGCTGTTCCCGCACCGGACGGTGCTGGAGAACGCCGCCTACGGGCTGGAGGTGCAGGGCGTCGGGAAGGCCGAGCGGCACGGGAAGGCCCGGGCGTTCCTGGACAAGGTCGGGCTGTCGGGGTGGGAGGACAGGCTTCCCGGCGAGCTGTCGGGGGGTATGCAGCAGCGCGTCGGCATCGCGCGGGCGCTGACCGCCGAGACCGAGATCCTGCTGATGGACGAGGCGTTCAGCGCGCTGGACCCGCTCATCCGGCGGGAGATGCAGGAACTGCTGCTGGAGCTCCAGACCGACCTGGGCAAGACGATCGTCTTCATCACGCACGACCTGAACGAGGCCATGCGGCTCGGCGACCGGATCGCCATGCTGCGGGGCGGGCGGGTCATGCAGGTCGGCACCGCCGAGGAGATCCTCACGGATCCGGCCAACGACTACGTCGCGCAGTTCGTCGCCGACGTGGACCGCACGCGGGTGCTGACCGCGGCGTCGGTCATGGAGAAGCCGCTGGCGATCGTGGACCCTGGGAACGGTCCACGCGCGGCCGTGCGGGCGATGCGCGAGACGCAGACGGCGGGCGCGTTCGTCGTGGGACGCGACCGCAAGCTGATCGGCGCGGTGTACGCCGAGCCCGCCGCCCAGGCGGTCCGGGACGGGGCCGACTCGCTGGACGGCCTGCTGGAGGCCGAGCTGGAGACCGTCACCCCCGACACGCCGGTCGCCGAGCTGTTCGCGCGGTGCGCCGAGAGCGCGCTGCCGGTGCCGGTGGTCGACGGGGCCGGACGGCTGCTCGGCGTGATCCCGCGGGTCACGCTGCTGGCCGCGCTGGGGAACCTGGCCGCCAACACGGGGGACCTGCCGGTGATCGGCGACGAGGAGCTGGCCGACGTCCGCAAGGGGGTGACCGCCGATGTCTAAGCTTCCCCTGGGCGACTGGGTGGAGGGCGCCGTCGGTTTCCTCACCGACAACGGCGGTCCCGTCTTCGACGCGGTGAAGAGCGTGGTCGGCGGGCTGGTCGGCGGGCTGGAGGCCGCGCTGACCACGCCGTCCGCGCTGGCCATGGCGCTGATCGTCGCGGTGCTGGGCTGGTGGCTGCGCGGACCGGTGTTCGCGCTGGTCGGCCTGGTCGGGATGCTGCTCATCGACAACCTCGGTGAGTGGGAGTCGGCCATGAAGACCCTCGCGCTGGTGCTGGTCGCGAGCGTCGCGGCGCTGGCGATCGGCGTCCCGCTGGGCATCGCGGCGGCGCGGCGGCCCCGGGTGGCGGCGGTCGTGCAGCCGGTGCTGGACTTCATGCAGACGATGCCGGCGTTCGTCTACCTCATCCCGGCGATCTTCTTCTTCGGGGTCGGGCAGGTGCCGGGCGTCATCGCCACGATGATCTTCGCGCTGCCGCCGGGCGTGCGGCTGACCCGGCTCGGCATCAGCCAGGTCGACCGGGAGATGGTCGAGGCGGCCGAGGCGTTCGGCACGCCGCCCCGGCAGACCCTGCTGCGCGTGCAGCTGCCGCTGGCGCTCGGCACCATCATGACCGGCGTCAACCAGGTGATCATGCTGTCGCTGTCCATGGTCGTGATCGCGGGCATGGTCGGCGCGGGCGGCCTGGGCGCCGAGGTGTTCGGCGCGATCACGCAGCTGGACGTCGGCCGCGGCTTCGAGGCGGGCCTGTCGGTCGTCATCCTGGCGATCACCCTGGACCGGATGACCGGCGCGCTCGGCACCCGGCTCAGCCCGATCGGGCGCCGGCGGGCCACCGCCGCGGCGACGTCCGGCGGTTGGCGCGGGGCGCTCGCCTACCGGCCGCGCCCGGCGTTCGCGCTGGCCGGGGTGCTGGCCCTGGTGGTCGTGTCGGCCGGGATGGGCCTCACCGGCGCCGGCGGCGACTCGCCCGCCGCCCGCAAGCTCACCATCGGGTACATCCCGTGGGACGAGGACGTGGCGGTCACCCACCTGTGGAAGGTCGAGCTGGAGAAGAAGGGCTACCAGGTCGAGCTCCAGCAGGTCGACGCCGGTCCGCTGTACTCGGGGCTGGCCTCCAAGGACGTGGACCTGTTCCTGGGGGCCTGGCTGCCCGCCACGCACGCCGACTACTACGGCAGGTACAAGGGCCAGATCGAGGATCTCGGCCCCTGGTACGACAACGCCAGCATGCAGCTCGCGGTGCTGAAGAACGACCCCGCCAACAGCGTCGCCGACCTCACGAAGGACCCCGCCCGCTACGGCGGGAAGATCATCGGCATCGAGCCCAGCGCCGGCGAGATGAAGATCATCAAGAACAAGGTGATGCCCGGCTACGGCCTGAACGGCGGGTTCGAGCTGGTCCAGGGCTCCACCCCGGCGATGCTGGCCGAGCTGAGCCGCTCGGTGAAGAACGGCAAGCCGATCGTGGTGGCGCTGTGGAAGCCGCACTGGGCCTACGCCAAGTTCCCGATCAAGCCGCTGGCCGACCCGAAGGGCACCTTCGGATCGGCCGAGAGGGTGCACATGCTGGCCCGCAAGGGTTTCGGCAAGGACTTCCCCGAGCTGACCGGCTGGCTGAAGAGGTTCCGGATGAAGGACGACCAGCTGTTCCCGCTGGAGGACCTGGTCATCAACAAGTACAAGGGCCAGGAGGCCAGGGGCGTCGAGGAGTGGCGCAAGGCCAATCCCGGCTTCATGCCCTCGATCATGAAGTGACCGCTCCCGCCGAACGGGCCGTCCGGTGCGCGACCGGGCGGCCCGTCCGCCTATCCGGCCAGCCCCACCACGAAGAACACCGCGAGCATCCCCGCGCCCGTGCAGCACAGCGTCAGCACGCGCGGATGCCGGGCGTGCGCCTCCGGCAGGATCTCCGCCGCCGCCAGGTAGAGCAGGATCCCCGCGAAGAACCCCAGGTACGGCCCCAGAACGGCCTTGGGCACCGTCACCAGGAGCGTGACCAGCGCCCCGGCGACCGGCGCGAGCGCGTCGGCGAGCAGCAGCGCCAGCGGCACCCGGCGTCCCGGCCTGCCCAGCGACGCGGCGGTGACCGTGTTGAACCCGTCAGCGAAGTCGTGCACCACCACGGCGAGCGCGACCAGCACGCCCACGTCCGTCCCGGCCTGGAAACCGAGGCCGATGCTGAGCCCGTCCACGAAGCTGTGCCCGACCAGCGCCCCGGCGGCCAGCACCCCGGCCCGCCCGGACGCGCCGCCGTGGGCGTGCTCGTGCGGCGCGTACTCGCCCTCGTGGGCGCGGTGGATGGCGGCGGCCTGCTCGACCACGTGCAGCAGCAGGAACCCCGCCGCGAAGCCGATCATCGGCGCGGGCACGCCCAGCGGCGCCGCGTCCGACAGCTCCAGCGACCCCGGGACCAGATCGAACGCCACCACCCCGAGGATCAGCCCGCCGGCCAGCCCCAGCACCAGATGGCGGCGGTCCCGCACCCGCAGCGCGACCACCCCGCCGAGCAGGGTCATCAGGAACGCCACCACCGACAGGACCACAGCCATGGTCCGGTTCTACAAGCCGCCCGGCCGTTCCTCGCCCAGACGCGCCGCGCCCCGCACCGGCTTGAGGCGCGGACAAGCCGGTACGGGACGCAATGCACCTTTCGTGCCCACCGAAAGCCCTCCGCACACCTGGGCGGCTCCCGTCACCCGGCGCGACACCCGTCACGCACAGGCGGCGGAGGGGGCGGCCAGCAGCAGCTCGGCCGCCGTCCCGGCGGTGATCCGGCTCCCGGCGGCGGGATCCTGGCCGCACACCTTCCACCCGTCCGGGTCGGTGGGCAGCTTCGCGTTCTTGTCGAAGCTCGCCGCGCGCACGCTGGCGATCCCGGCCTCGTTGAGCACGACGATCGCGTCCTTGAAGGTCCTGCCCTTCACGTCGGGCACCGCCGACCGCGCGACGGCCGAATCGGCCGACGCGGTGGCGGGCGGCGAGGAGGACGCGGACTTCCCGCCGCCCGACCCGCAGGCGGTCAGGGCCAGGGCGACGGGCAGGCAGAGCAGGGCGGTCCTCGCACGACCGCCGATCACGAACGACAGCACAGGAAACTCCGGAGTTAAGGGGGTCGGACCGGGGAGGACGCGAGATCCTCTCCCGGTTCGGACCATCGTCCCGGACGGCCCGGGCGTTCCGCTAACGCGGCCCGCCAGCGTGCGGACCGCGACCGACCTCAACGGCCGCACGCCGGCTCGCCGCACCCCGAACGCGTCCTGACCGTCGTGATCGAGGAAGTTCCGTCCGCCTGGAACGCTGAGCGCCACGCGTTGGGGAGCAGCGAGCGGCCGGGCGGCCCTGAGTCGAGCGCAACGGCGCCCGCGACTCCCTCGCGAGCGGGAACGACGGGAGCGGCCCCGTGATCACGTCGGTGATCACGGGGCCGCTGGTGCCCGATCCGGTTCGCCGGAGGCGTCACTCGGCGGAGACGGTCTCCTTGGGCGCGTCCTCGCCCTTGATGGAGCGGATCAGCAGCTGCGAGACGTCGACGACCTCCAGGCTCTCCTTGGCCTGGCCCTCGTTCTTCTTCTCGTTGATGGCGTCGCCCAGCATCACGAGGCAGAACGGGCAGGCGGTGGAGATGGTGTCGGGGTTGGTCTCCATCGCCTCGTCCACGCGCTCGGTGTTGATGCGCTTGCCGATGCGCTCCTCCATCCACATCCGCGCGCCGCCCGCGCCGCAGCAGAAGCCCCGCTCCTTGTGGCGGTGCATCTCCTGCGTCTTGACGCCCGGGACGTGCGACATGATGTCGCGCGGCTGCTTGTAGACCTTGTTGTGGCGGCCCAGGAAGCAGGGGTCGTGGTAGGTGATGTTCTCCTCGATCGGGGTGACCGGGGTGAGCTTGCCCGCCTCGACCAGGTGCGCCAGCAGCTGGGTGTGGTGGACGACCTCGTAGTTCCCGCCGATCTGCGGGTACTCGTTGGCCAGGGTGTTGAAGCAGTGCGGGCAGGTCGCGACGATCTTCTTGACGCCCGCCTCGTTCAGCGTCTCGACGTTCTGCTGGCCGAGCATCTGGAAGACGAACTCCATGCCCAGGCGGCGCGCCGGGTCACCGGTGCAGGCCTCCATCGGGCCGAGGACGCCGAACTTGACGCCCGCGATGTGCAGCAGCTCCGCGACGGCCTTGGTGGTCTTCTTGGCGCGGTCCTCCAGGGCCCCGGCGCAGCCGACCCAGAACAGGTACTCCATGTCCTCGGGCGCCTTGTCGTCGATGACCTCGACCTCGAAGTCGAGCTCCTCGATCCACTCCAGGCGCTTCATCTCGGACATGCCCCACGGGTTGCCCTTGTTCTCCAGGTTCTTCAGCATGACGCCGGCCTCGGAGGGGAACGAGGACTCGATCATCACCTGGAAGCGGCGCATGTCGAGGATGTGGTCGATGTGCTCGATGTCGACCGGGCACTGCTCGACGCAGGCGCCGCAGTTGGTGCAGGACCACAGGACGTCGGGGTGGATGACGCCGTCCTCGGCGACGAGCTCCTTGTCCACCTGCATGGCGGTCTTCTGCTCGTCGGTGAACTTCTCGCGCTCCTCCTCGGAGGCGAGCATGTAGGGGGCCTTGGCGAACGCGTGGTCGCGCAGCTCCAGGACGACCATCTTCGGCGACAGCGGCTTGCCGGTGTTCCAGGCCGGGCACTGCGACTGGCAGCGACCGCACTCGGTGCAGGTCGCCATGTCGAGGTAGCCCTTCCAGGTGAAGTCCTCGATCTTGCCGCGGCCGAAGGTGTCCTCGTCCGGGTCGGCCTCCTCGAAGTCGAGGACCTTGCCCTTGCTCATCATCGGCTGGGCCGCGCCCAGGCCGTCCGGCTGGCGCTTGAACATGACGTTCAGCGGGGCCAGGAAGATGTGCAGGTGCTTGGAGTTGACGACGATGACCAGGAAGACCAGCGCGACGCCGATGTGCAGCAGCAGGCCGGCGGCCTCCAGGACCTCCAGCACGTTGTCGCCGACGCCCTTGAGCGGCTGGCCGACCAGCCAGGAGAAGTAGGCGGCCTTGCCGTAGGACAGGCCCTCGCGCGCCGCCTCGATGCCCCGGAAGAAGAACATCGTCCAGATCACGTTGAAGATCATGAACAGGATGACCCAGGCGCCGCCCAGGTGCGACCCGCTGAAGCGGGACTTGCGGCCCAGCTTCTTGGGGGCGTTCTTGATCCGGATGATCGTGAACGTGATCAGACCGGCGAGACAGGCCAGGGCGATCGTGTCCTGGACGAACCCGATCGGACCCCAGGTCTGGATGAACGGGATGTGCGCGTCCAGGCCGAACACCAGCTGGACGCCCGCCTCCAGGTAGACGGTGGCCAGCAGGAAGAACGCCCACATGACCGCGAAGTGCGCCGCCCCGGCGACGGTCCACTTCAGCAGCTTCTTCTGGCCCAGGACCTCGACGGCCTGCCCCTCGACCGCCTTCTTGGGCTCACGCTTGACCTGAAGGGTGCGTTCGGGATCCGGTTGACCGCTCTTGAACAGCTTCCAGAGGAAGAGCACCCGCTTGCCCGCGAGCGCCAACGCGGCAGCCAACCCGGCTATGCCGATCAGCAACGTGATCCAGTAGAGCACTGTTCCGTCCTCCTGAGGTACGGGCGTCGGCTGTCAGCGTAGGGCGCGCGACAGTCTGTACTTCATCCGGGTCCCGAATACTACTCGGCAGTAGCTTAGGCGTCATACCGCATACCGCCCGGACACGGAACGCGATCACTCGTAGCGCTGTATATATACGTGCCCCCCGACGGGGTAAACCCGTTGTTCCCGCTGATGAGGACCGTTATCACATTGATGCATCACCTCTCTGGCCCGAGGCGGGCGGGGGTGGGGGAACGCCCGTCCGGGAGCGGTTCCGAAGAGCGCCGGGGTCCGGCCCGGACAGGGGGTGGCGAAGCCCGGACGACCAAGCTGCCGCCCACGTCCCGCGACAGCTCCGCATCAGCGCCGGTCGTCGCCACCGGGCTCCAGATCGCTGAGGCGGGTCATCAGCGCCATGTGGTCGATGTACTCGTCAGAAGGATGTTCCGCCTCCCACGCAGGAGGACGAGCCGGGCTCCGACCACCTGCGCGGGTCCGGCGGTCATCCCGTCGGAAGCACCTGGTAGGGCTCGATCTGATCTCCCTTGCGCAGATCCGGGAAGTCGAGCCAGACCTCGGTCCACCCGCGGGTCTGCTGAGTCCACTCGAAGGCCGCGGCGGCGAGCGTCCCCGCCCGGCGAAGGTGAGCGATGGTCAACCCGTCGGCGATGACGGTGCCGTCGCGCAGCAGGCGCGCACGATGCCCGGCCGCCAGGATCCGCCCGCCCGCCGGCGACTTCCTGGAAGGAACCACCTCGCCCATGGCCAGGTCGTCGGCCGAATGCGCCACCTGCACCTCCAGCCGGTGCGTACGCGCTTCCGTCCACGTCGGCGGTGGTACGTCAAAGGCCACGACCATGTCTCCGGGGAGCAACCCGGGATGCCCCAGACCCAACAGGACGCGATCGCCTGCGGACGCCTCACCGATCGGGCGTCGATCCTCGTCGGTCATGAACAGCAGTCGCAGCGTCTCGGCCACCGGCTGCCCACCGCGCAGGACCCGCACACGGTCGCCCGGCCTCAGCCTTCCCGTGGCCAGGGCGACCCGCGCGACCGTTCCGGCCAGCGGGTCACTGGACAGCTCACCTACCTCGGCGTGCCCCAGTTCCTCACGCCGGTCCGGCTGGACCTGGTAACCAAGCACCAGATCCGGGTTGAGCCCGGTGGCGTTCGCAGGGGTGTAGACCTCGACGTGGTCGCCCTCCCGGACGTCGCCATGCCCGATCGCCACCATGCACCGCCGCCCCGCACCGATGCTCTCCCGTGCCTCCAGCCGCTTCCCCACGACCTTTTCTCTGAGCAGAGCCCCCACACGAAGGTCCTCGGCGATCACCATGCCACCGCGCAGCAGGCGAGCCCGCGCGCCGCGGACGAGGTCACCGCCGGACACCCGGCCCCGTGGCAGCCGTCCCAGGCCCATGGCCGCCCCGAAACCGGTCACAGAGATTCCGCACACGCGGTTCTCCCCAAGCCAGATGCCGTCGTCGCGCACGGAAGCCCCTTTCCGGCCAACCACCCAAAGAGATCTTGGCGGATGGGCGTCCAAGGTGGTGGCCGACCATGAAAAGTGACCAGCGCAACGGCATCGAGCCGGGTCGGCCGACCCGATGAACGCCGTGGGCGCCTTGGTGGGGCTGGAGTCGAGACTCCCACCGACGTTGCGAAGATCCACGGCTTGACGACCGAGCACCCGGACGAAGACGGCGACCCGCTCGGCGCCACCGCGGAATCCGGAGACGATCTCCCATCCGCCGGAGACCTCCTCGGCCGGTGTCTGACATCGTGCCGTCGCGATGGTGTCGAACTGTTCGGCGGACAGCCGATCTACCGTGGGGTCCGGTGCGGTGAACGCCCTGACCAAGCGTTCGTGGGCGGTCACGCCCGCCAGGATGGCCGCACGTCCGGGGGAAAATGCCTCGCGGCGTTCCGGGGCGGGCGTTAGGTTCACCGGCGTCCCCCGCCAGGACGGAGTGAACCGCGTTGGACCTCTTCTTCGACCTGGAGACCCAGGATCCCGACGACGTGCTGGCTCTCTGCCTGGTGGCGGGGCACCCGCGCGTACGCCTGCGCGCGGTGACCGTGACGCCCGGTTCCGACGACCAGGTCGGCCTGGTCAGGCACGTGCTGGACCGGCTCGGGCACGCGCACGTGCCGGTGGGCGCACGCGATCCGGGCACCGGCAAGCCGTACGTGTCGGGGTTCCACCGCCGGTGGCTGGGCGGCTGGCGTCCGGCCGCCCCGGACGGCGCTCCCGAGGAGGTCCTGGCCGGGGCGCTGGACTCCCACCCGGACGCGGTGCTGTTGACCGGCGGCCCCCTGGGCAACCTGCGCCGCCTGCTTGAGGTCCCGGGTGTGCGGCTGGCCCGCTGGGTCGCGCAGGGCGGGTTCGCCGGGGACGGCCTGGTCGCGCCCGAACACCGGCTGGCCAAGTTCGCCGGGCGCGCCAGTTGCCCGACGTTCAACTTCAACGGGAACCCGTCCGCCGCGCTCCACGCGCTGGCCCCGGAGGCCCCGATCGGCCGCCGGGAACTGGTGTCCAAGAACGTCACCCACGGCGTCGCCTACGACCGCGACCTCCACGACCGCCTCGCGCCGTACCGCGACCGGACGGCCGGGCTTTCGCTCATCCACGAGGCGATGGAGGTGTACCTGCGCCGCCGTCCGCGCGGCAAACTCCTGCACGACCCGACGGCGGCGTGCGCGGCCATCGACCCCGCCATCGCCACGTGGGCCGAGGTGGAGGTGTACCGGGACGCCGGAGGCTGGGGAGCCCGACCGGCCACCGGCACCGCGACCTTCATCACCACGGCCCTGGACCACGCCCGCCTGTTCAGGGTGTTCGTGGGCGAGAAGATCCCGCCCGGCTGACCGGCTGCTCCGGGCGGCCCGGAATTCAGACGCCGCCCGGAACCCGCTCGCTGCTGAGCGTTGCCACCACGAGGCACGGTCCATATCGAGGTGGCCTGCGTCCGGGGCCTTCGAGTCCCGCACGCCAACGGTGCCGCCCAGGTCGGCCGTCTCAGCACAGTGCCCGGCGCCGTCCAGGCGGCGCCGGGCACGAACGGGTTCACAAGGCGCCCGAGGGGCTCAGCCGTAGTACTGGAACCACCACTCGACGGTGTGGTCGCGGCTGAGGGTCAGCTGGCCGTAGTACTTGGAGTGCCCGGCGTTGTGGATGCGGACGGTGTGGTAACGACCGTTGCAGGGGAACTTGCCGCTCTTGGCGATCGGCCAACCCGGGTTGGGAAGGCCGCGCTTGTACCGCAGCGTGATGCTCAGCCGGGCGTCGTTGCCCCAGCAGCGGGCGTTGACCTGCACGACGCGCACGCCCTTCTTGCGCTTCCACTCCTTGGTGTCCGTGAACCGGGCGGGGCCGCGCAGGTATTTGGACTTGTGCTGGATGGTGCGCCACTTCTTGGCGGCGGCCTGGGCGGGAGGCCGGGTGGAGGCCGCCTCGGTCGTGGCGACCGGAACGACGGCGATCTGCGGCGCGGCCCCGGTGACGGGCAAGGCGGGCGCGGTGGGGGTGGCATGTGCGGGGGCGCCGGTCAGGGCGAGGGCGGACGCGGCCGCCAGGCCCAGCAGTCCGGCCCGGAACGTCGACGTGGTGCGCACGGTTCCTCCAGGGATCGATCGGATCGCAGCGATCGGTGGCGACCGCTGCTGCTGGCACCGATCCTGATCAACCCGGCGACCGGCCCGACAGAGCCCGGACCGACAGCGGGACCCGGCGGGACGTCCCGGCCGCTGACCAGCCCCGATATCCGTCCCAGCGGGACGCCCCAGGACAACGGTCAGCGCGATACGCGGGGTTGCTGAGGCCCTGCCCCTGTCGGACCGAGAGACTCAGCCGCCGCCCGAGACCCGTTCACCCTTCAGAGCCGCCACCAGAACACGCAGGGACGCGCGGTTCACGCGCAGGTACCCCGCATACGGGGCCTTCGAGTCACGCACGCCGACGCCCCCGCCGACGTCGGCGAGCTCAACGCAGTGGCTGCCGTCGTTGCCGGAGTGGCTGGACTTCCGCCACATGACCAGATCCATCGTTCGGTGACCACCCTCCCGATGCGCTTTCGGGGCTCAGGCGCCGTCCAGGGTCACTCGCCCTTCAGAGTCGCCACCAAGATGCGCAGAGAGGCGCGATCCATGTCAAGGTGACCGGTGGCCGGGGCCTTCGAGTCCCGCACGCCCACGGCGTCGCCGAGGTCCGCAAGCTCGATGCAGTTGTCACCTTGCGAACTGCTGTAACTGGACTTCCGCCAGGTCGCTCTGCTCATTTCTGGCCTTCTCACACGCCTTGATCGATCGCTTTTAGGGTCGCCATCAAGGCGCGCAGGTCCGTTCGGCCTACGCACAGGTGTCCAGCCGTCGGGTCCTTGCTGTCGCGCACACCCACGGCATCACCGAGGTTGCCGAGCTCGACGCAATGGCCGCCGTCACCGCCGGAGCGACTGGACTTCCGCCACATGATCTTCAGGTCTTCCACTTGCTCTCCGCTGTCTCCCTGATGAGCGCTCCCGACATGTCCACCGGAAGCGCGTATGTCGCGAGATCACTAAATTTTTCATGTAGAGCGTCGATCTCGTCGCGGGCCTCCACGATCGAACCATGCGGCTCGGCTTCGCGGTAGGCGACTTGGCATCCGCCGGACAGGCGGGCCACCACGAACGACCCCAGGTGCCCCAGGTGGGGCGCGCCATTGGGGATGATCTGGACCGACACCATTGGTGAGATCACGTCGGCGAGGTGCATCAGTTGCTCGTACATGAGCTCCGCCGTGCCGACCTTGTTCCACAGCACGACCTCGGGCATGACCACCATCAGCCGTGGCGGATTCGGCCTCGTCAGGATGTCCTGGCGGTTCATGCGGCTCTGGATGGCCTTCTCGTCGCCACGTAGCAGCGCGCCCGCGTAGTCGCGAGTCTGCAACAGGCCGTCGATAACGCCCATCTGGTACGAACGCAGCGTCTCCGCTTCGCTCTCCCGGTCGGGCCAGCCTGCGAAGTAATCAGGGAACGCCGCCGCCCGTCCGTCGAACAGACCCTCGTGGAGGCGCGCCAACGCGCCGTCGGTATTGAGGATCTGGTCGCAATGCTCGGCGAAGACAAGGTCGCACCCGGCCTCGCCGCGTTCGATCTCCCCGATGGTCGAGGCCGCGTACGGGATGAGGTCGGCGAGGGCGCGGAGGGACAATCCGGCGCGTTCACGGTGATGGCGCACCTCGGCCCCGAACAGGTCCAAGGGGCCGCGAGATGGAGTCAGCTTCTTCGGCTGCTGCGGCACAGTTACTCCTCCATGACCGGCGATGACCGGATGGTGTGCGGGTTCGTGCGGGATGTCGGGCGGATGCCTGTGACCACGGCGTTCGTGTCACCCAGCATCTCTCGGACGGGCAGGTTCGGCTACAGAGTCAGCCAACTCCCCGAGGTGACCATGAACGTGCCGCCACCGCCTGCGATCACTGAGCCGTCGACGTTGCTGGTCAGGTCTGCGCCGGAGGCGATCAAAGCTGCGCGGGACTTCGCGCGGCGGTGGTTGGAGGTGAAGGGCATCGATCATGCTGCGGTGCAGGTCGGGCTGCTTGTGGTCAACGAGCTGGTCACCAACGCCTACCGGCACGGCAGTGCGCCCGGAGACGTGATCTCCGTTCGTCTGTACCTGTCCGAGGTCGGGCCGGTGGCGGAGGTGCGGGACGGTAGTGACGCCGAGCCCCGGGCCAGGCCGCTGACGTTGGACTCGTTCACCGGGCGGGGGCTGGCCATCGTCTCCGAGCTCACGAAGGCGTGGGGCTTCCGGCGTCTCGCGTCGGGTGGGAAGAGCGTCTACGCCGTGCTGAACGGGGGTGCGGCGTGACGCCCCGGGATGTCCTGGTGGTGATGCTGCGGGAGCTGTTCCCCGGCTGGGAGATCTGGCATGAACGGGGCGTTTGGCGGGCGGCCGGGTTCATGATCATCAGCGCTTCGACCGTTGAGGGGCTGCTCGATCATCTCGCCGGGGCCGATCCGGACGCGTTCGAGACGGCCGCGCGCGGGTTCGCGGGGCGGGACCGATGACTTTGCGGTGTCGCGTCGGTCTCATCCCTTGAAGAAGAGGAGTGCGACCTATGGCTGACATGCCTGATCTCGGTCCCGCCGCGCGGCGGATGGCCGACCTTGTGTCCGGGGTGGCCGACGAGCGGCTGGCGGACCCGACGCCCTGTCCGGAGTACACCGTCGGTGACCTCATCGACCATGTGAACGGGCTCTCCCTGGCGTTCACGTGGGCGGCGGAGAAGAGCTTCGGCGATTCCCCGGGGGGCGGGCCGTCCGGTGACGCGTCCCGGTTGGAGCCGGGCTGGCGGTCGCGGATCCCCGAACGCCTCGCCGCCCTGGCCGAGGCGTGGCGGGACCCGTCCGCGTGGCAGGGCATGACTCAGGCGGGCGGCGTCGACCTGCCCGGTGACGTCGCGGGGGCCGTCGCGCTGAACGAGCTGGTCGTCCACGGCTGGGACCTGGCGCGGGCCATCGGCCGTCCCTACGAGGTGACACCGGCGGAGATCGAGGTCTGCCTCCAGGTCAGCGCGCCGCAGCCGGGCGAGGAACGCGACGGGTCGTTCCTCGGTCCGCCCGTGCCGGTCGCCGAGGACGCGCCGCCGCTGGACCGGCTGATCGGTTTCACGGGGCGCGACCCGGGCTGGACGCCGTCCCGTTAGACGCGTTCGAAGACGGCGGCGAGGCCCTGGCCGCCGCCGATGCACATCGTCTCCAGGCCGTAGCGGGCCTCGCGGCGGTGCATCTCGCGGGACAGGGTCGCGAGGATGCGGGCGCCGGTCGCGCCCACGGGGTGGCCCAGGGAGATGCCCGAGCCGTTCACGTTGATCCGGTCCCAGCGGGGGTCGTCCAGGTCCTTCAGGCCCCACTCGCGGGTGACGGCCAGGACCTGGGCGGCGAACGCCTCGTTCAGCTCGATCAGGTCGATGTCGTCGAGGGCCAGGCCCGCGCGCTCCAGGGCCTTCGCGGTCGCGGGGACCGGGCCGATGCCCATCGTGCGGGGCGGGACCCCGGCCTGCGCCCAGGAGACGAGCCGGACCAGCGGGCGCAGGCCCAGCTCGGCGGCGCGTTCGGGGGTCGTGACGACGCAGACGGCGGCGGCGTCGTTCTGGCCGCTGGCGTTCCCGGCGGTGACGGTGGCCTCGGGGTCCTGCCTGCCGAGGACCGGGCGCAGCCCGGCCAGGGTCTCGACCGTGGTGTCGGCGCGGGGGTGCTCGTCGGTGTCCACGACCGTGTCGCCCTTGCGGGAGCGGATCGTGACGGGCACGAGCTCGTCGGCGAACCGGCCCTCCCGCTGGGCCGCCACCGCGCGCTGGTGCGAACGGACCGCCAGCTCGTCCTGCTCGTCGCGCGGGATGCCGTACTCGCGGCGCAGGTTCTCGGCGGTCTCCAGCATGCCGCCGGGGACCGGGTGGTGGACGCCGCCCGCCGTGACGCGGCCCCGGGCGAGGGCGTCGTGCAGCTCCAGGTTCGGGCCGCGCACGCCCCAGCGGGCCTCGGTCGTGTAGAACGGCGCGTTGCTCATGCTCTCCGCGCCGCCCGCGATGACCAGGTCGCTGACGCCGGTCTGGATCTGCATCGCGGCGTCCAGCACCGCCTGGAGACCCGAGCCGCAGCGGCGGTCCACCTGGCGGCCGCCGACGGTGACGGGCAGGCCCGCGTCCAGGGCGGCGACGCGGCCGATGGCGGGGGCGTCGGAGTTGGGGTTGCACTGGCCGAGGATGACCTCGTCCACCGCGTCGCCGGGCAGCCCGGTGCGTTCCAGCAGCGCGCCGATGACCGTCGCGGCGAGTTCGACGGGCTGGACGGGCTTCAGCACACCGCCGAACCGGCCGATCGGGGTCCGCAGCGGCTCGCAGATCACCACTTCGCGCATCGTGACAGCTCCTCGGGGCAGGCCGGTTTCGGGCAGGGCGGGGCCACTGGCAGGGTACGTCCTCGTGCCGCCGGGGCGGTGTGCGGGTTTCCGTCCAGCGGACGGTTGAATGCGGGTGACTGCGATCGCGCGAGGAGGCGTCATGGAGCGTTGGGCGGAGCGGGCGGCGACGGTGCGGGTGATCGGCACCGGGGTGATGGGGCGCGGGATCGCCCAGCTCGCGGCGGCGGGCGGGCTGACCGTCGAGCTGGCCGACGCGCGGATGGACGCGGTCGCGGCGGCCGTCGAGTACGTGCACGGGATGTTCGACAGGCTGGCGGCCAAGGGCCGGATGGACGCCGCGGAGGCGGCGGCGGCCAAGGAGCGGCTGCGGCCCGTCGGGGACCCGATGACGCCGTTCCAGGACTGCGACCTGGTGATCGAGGCCGTGCGGGAGGACCTGGCGGTCAAGCGGGAGCTGTTCGCGCGGCTGGAGAAGGTCGTCCCCGGGCACACGCTGCTGGTCACCAACACCAGCTCGCTGTCGGTGACGGCCATCGCGGCGGAGCTGGACGACCCGTCGCGGGTCGCGGGCCTGCACTTCTTCAACCCGGTGCCGCTGATGCGCCTGGTCGAGGTCGTGCCGGGGGCGCGGACCGCCGGCTGGGTGCCGGGGGCGCTGACGGACCTGGTGCGGCGGCTGGGGCACGAGCCGGTGCTCGCGCCGGACACGCCGGGTTTCCTGGTCAACCACGCGGGGCGCGGGCTGGTCACCGAGGCGTTGCAGATCCTCGCCGAGGGCGTCGCCGAGCCGTGGGACGTGGACCGGATCGCGCGGGACGTGCTCGGGCTGAAGATGGGCCCGTTCGAGCTGATGGACCTCACCGGCCTGGACGTGTCGCACCCGGTGCTGGAGTCGATCTGGGAGGGCTTCTACGGGGAGCCGAGGCTGCGGCCGTCGGAGATCACGCGGGCGCGGATGACGGCCGGGCTGCTGGGCCGCAAGGCCGGGCGCGGCTTCTACGAGTACGTGGACGGGGTCAAGCAGGAGCCCGCGGAGCCGTCCGCGCCGTCCGCCGAGCCCCGTCCGGTGTGGGTGGCCGCCGAGGACGAGACGCGGGAACGGTTGCACGCGCTCCTCTCCTCCGCCGGGGTGGCGGTCGAGCGGACCGACGGGCCGTCGGACGAGGCCGTGATCATGGTCTCGCTCTACCAGTACGCGGCGGGCGAGTACGCCGTGGACAACGACCTGCCGGCCGAGCGGGCGGTGGGCGTCGATCCGTTCGGGGACTTCTTCACCCGGCTGACGATGGCGGTCCATCCGGGCCTGGACCCCGCGTTCGGCCGGTCGGCGTGGGCGGCGCTGGCGGCGACGGAACGGCCCGTCACCGTCGTGCGCGACGCCCCCGCGCCGGTCGCGCAGCGCCTGGCCGCCTCGATCGTCAACGTCGGCTGCGGCATCGCCGAACGGCGGCTGGCCTCCCCCGCCGACATCGACACCGCCGTGCGGCTCGGTCTGGGCTACCCGCGCGGGCCGCTGGAGTGGGGCGACCGGATCGGGCCGGACCTGCTGGTGGGGGTCCTGCGGGACCTTCAGGACGTGACGGGCGACCCGCGTTACCGGCCGAGCCGCTGGCTGGTGGAGCGGGCCGCCGCGGGGCTCCCCCTGACCGAGACCGGCACCGGCCCGGCCGACCTGCTCTAGCGCGTGGCCGGGGTCCGTTTCGGAGGAGGCTCCCTCCCTGGCCGGTCATGTCCGACCGGGAGCAGGCCGCGGTCCGCGAAGACCTCGCGGACCGCGGTCATCGCCGTGAACACCCTCGGGAAGCCCGCGTACGGCACCACCTGCATGACCGCCTCGACGATCTCCTCGGGGCACAGCCCGGCGGCCAGGGTGGCGGAGGTGTGCGCCCTGAGCTGCGGGCGGGTGTCGCCGAGCGCGACCAGCGCGCCGAGGATCACCAGTTCGCGGCGGGCGGCGTCCAGGCCGTCGCGGGCGTGGACGTCGCCGTAGGCGAACTCGACGGCCGGCCTCGGCAGGTCGGGGGCGGTGTCGGCGAGGAGGTCGTAGGCCGCGCGGCGCTCGTCGGCGCCGTCGCGCAGTTCCGCCTGGCGGGCCAGCCCGCGCGCGTAACGATCGTTCACGCGTGGCGCTCCAGGAACGCGAGGACGCGCCGCCACGCGTCGGCGCACTCGTCCTTCCACTCCTCGGACGCCACGTCGAAGAACGAGTGCGGCGCGCCGTCGTAGACGTGCTTGTCGTACTCCTTGCCCGCCGCGTCGAACCGCCCGGTGAGCTCGTCGAACTCCTCGGGAGTGGTGGCGGAGTCGTTCCCGGCGAGCAGGAGCAGCAGGGGCGCGTCCAGGTTCTCGGCGTTGTCGCCGAAGAAGCGGGGCGGGCCGTAGAAGCCGACCGCCCCGGCCAGGCCGAGGGCGGTGGCGGCCTGCCGCCAGGAGTGGCCGCCGCCCAGGCAGAACCCGACGGTGAACAGCGGGCCGGGGTTCTCGGCGCGCAGCCGCGCGGCGGCGGCCGCGACGTCGGCGTCCACGTGGGCGGGCTCCAGCAGCGGCAGGTGGGACGGGCCGTCGAAGGAGCCCTCGCGCGGCAGCGGGCCCGCGGTGCGGCCGTAGGGGTCGATCGCGAGGGCGTGATATCCCAGCTCGGCGAACCGGCGGGCCAGGGCCTCGTAGAACGGGTGCAGGCCGCGGAAGTCCGTCAGGATGACCACGTTGCGGCCGAGGGGCGCGGACGGGACCGCGCGGTAGGCGGTGAAGCGGTTGCCGTCGACGGCGGTCAGCTCCAGGCGGCCGTGCTCGGCGGCCTCGCCGGTGACGGCGTCGGCGGGCGGCGCGGGCGGGCGGGCGTCGGTCGGGTGGCACATGGTCTCTCCCCTTGGTGGTCGGTGACGGTCACGACTCTCGCGGGGGAGCGGCCGTGGCTCCAGGGCCGGTTCTTACGGGTACCGGCAGGGCCAGGATCGGCGGGCGGGCCGCGGCCATACTGGCGTTCATGACCGATCTGGGTGGGTTTCTGCGGGCGCGCCGGGGGCGGGTCGCGCCGCGGAGCGTGGGGCTGCCGGACGGGCCGCGCCGCCGCGTTCCGGGGCTGCGCCGCGAGGAGGTCGCGCAGCTCGCGGGGATCAGCGTGGAGTACTACCAGCGGCTGGAGCAGGGCCGGGCGTCCCGGCCGTCACCGGAGGTGCTGGACGCGCTGGCGCGGGTGCTCGGCCTGTCGGAGGTGGAGCGGGCGCACCTGCACGCCCTGGCCCGGCCGCCGCGCACCCGGACCGGCGGGGAGGAACGGGCCCGGCCGGAGCTGCGGCGGATGCTGGCGCTGACGGACCGCCTGCCCGCGCTGGTCACCACCGACCGGTACGACGTGCTGGCCGCGAACGCGCTGGCCGTGCGGCTGTTCGGGCCGGTGCTGACGCTGCCGGACGTCAACCTGGCGCGGTTCCTGTTCCTCGATCCGGCGGCGCGGGCGTTCTACGCGGAGTGGGACGAGGTCGCCGCCGCCACGGCCGGGGAGTTCCGGGAGACGCTCGGGCGGTTCCCGGGCGACGGGGCGCTGGCGGCGCTGGTGGCGGAGCTGTCGGCGGGCAGTGCCGCGTTCCGCGCGCTGTGGGAGGCGGGGGACGTGGTGCGGCGCTCGTCGGGCGCCAAGGGCTTCCGGCATCCGGCGGTGGGGGTGCTGCGGCTGCGGTACGAGCACTTCGTGCCGGTGGACGCCCCGCGCCAGCGGCTGATCATGCTCGTCCCGGCGGAGGGGGACGCCTCGGAGGCGGCGTTGCAGCTGCTGGCGTCCTGGTCCGGCGCGGCACCGGCGGAACGGGCCGCGCCGGACCAGGAAGACCACGCGGTCAGGCGGTGACGCGGGTCAGGGCAGGGTGGGGATCCGCGGCTTGGCGTCGGTCCAGCCCACCTCAAGGCTGATCTGCGTTCCCACCTGCCCCATCCGCTTCGTGAGCTCGATCTTGGGTTTGCTGGGCGAAGCGGGGCCGATCTGGAGGATGGACGAGGTCTTCGTGTCGATCACGAAGCGGGTGTCCTGGCCCGTCCTCCCCTCGTCGATGACCAGGGCGATGCCGGGACGCTTCATCTGGTCGACGGTCCGGCCGAGCACCTTGACACCGGGCATGGTCGCCAGCAGCCGGTAGGCGGCGGCGCGTGTGCGCGGCCGGACGGGCTGCTGGAACAGCAGGTGGGCCGTGCAACTGGTGAGGAACGACTGCTGGGACCCGGGAGGGACGGGGCCGTCGTCGCCGTTCAGCATCGCCTTGTGGAGCGCGGCTCGCAGCGCCGTCGGCTCGTCCGGCAGCGCCGCCACCTGAGCGAAGGTCATCTCCTTGTCGCAGACGCCGAACCTGGGCGTTTCCTTGCGCCGCACCAGCAAACCGGGCTGGGGCTTGATGGTCAGGTGCTTGGGACCACCCCATCCGGTTTCGATGCTCTCCGCGGGCCACCGCTGGGGCGAGCCGTCGCGCCTCCAGGCCGCGGTGTCGGCGGGGGTGGCCGGGCGGACCCCGGCGGAGCGGAACCCGAGGCTCTGCTGACCGTTCCGCTCCGTCCAGGTCTCGGAGACCTGGGTCTCCTCGATCCAGTAAGGGTTGTTCTTCGGCCCCACCCTCTGGAACGCCTTGTCCACGGACTTGGTGTGCCAGTAGCGGCCCGTCGCCGGGGCGGCCTCGGCCTTCTCGGCGGCGGCGAGCAGGACGGTGCGGGCCGTCATCGGCGCGGCGGCCGGACCGGGGTCGGGGGCGCGGGGCGTGGTGCCGGAGCTCAGCACGAGCGTGCCGGTGACGGCGGCGGCCGTCGCGGCGAGCCCGAACCCGGCGAAGACCGGCCACCGGAGGCGGCGGCGCTCCGGTCGGGCGGGGGCGGCGATCTCCTGGCCGAGGCGGGCGCGGCCCTCGGCGGCGGTCCGGTCGGAGGGGTTCTCCTCCAGCAGGTCGGCGAGCATGCGCAGTTCGTCCACGGTCACTCTCCTTTTCGGTTGAGGGCGGCGCGCAGTTTGCGGCGGGCGGTGCTGAGGCGGGAGCCGACCGTTCCGTAGGGGATGCCGAGCGCGTCGGCGACCCCCTGGTGGGACAGGTCGGCGAGGGCGACGAGCAGGACGACGTCGCGTTCCTTGCGCGACAGCTTCGTCAGGGCTCGGGCCAGGTCGAGCCGCAGGCCCCCGGCGGCGGCGTGGTCCGCGCCGTCACCGGGTCCGCGCTCGACGGCCAGCCGGGCGATGGCCCGGTAGCGGCGGCTCTCGGCGCGCCGGTGCTGGGCCACCAGGGTGGTGGCGATCCCGAACAGCCAGGGCCGCACCTCCCCCTTGGCCGGGTCGAACGTCGCGCGGCGGCGGAACGCGACCAGGAACGTCTCGGCGGCCACGTCGTCGGCGACCTGCGGCCCGAGCCGCCCCGCGACGTAGCGGTAGACCGCCGGGAAGTGCCGGTCGTAGACGGCGGTGAACCGGTCGGGGTCGGTCAGGGACGCGGCGACCAGCGCCGCGTCGGCGGACTCGGGCGGGGCGTCCTCGGACGGCCCGCCCGCCGTGTGCGCCGCCCCGGCGGCCGATACCGCCCGGAATCGATGGGAGAGGGCGGTCACTCGGCCGTCCTTCCGGTGGGGTCCGGCATGCAGTACCTCCGGATGCTCGATGTCACCGGTACTCCGCCGCCGCGCCGGATCTCTTTCAGACTTTTTCGCGGATTCTCTCCGGGCGCAGGATGACGGCGGCGGTCAACGCGGCGAGCAGCGTCGCGGCGGCGGCGGTCAGGGCGCCGACGGCCAGGGCGGAGGTGAACGCGTCGCGGGCGGCGTGGGCGAGGGCGGGGTCGCCGAGGCCCAGGGCCTCGCCGAGGGAGCGGCGGGCCGCGCCGGTGACGTCGTCGGGGAGGGCGCGGGCGTAGGCGGCCGAGATGACGCTGCCGAGGACCGCGACGCCGAGGGCGTTGCCGAGTTCGGTGCCCGCGTCGTTGACGGCCGAGCCGATCCCGGCCTCCTCGGCGGGGACCGCCGACATCAGGATGCCGTAGGCGGGCGGCGCGCCGAGGCCCGCGCCGAACCCGATGAGCAGCAGGCCGGGCAGGACCGACAGGTAGCCGTGCGCCCCGGTCAGGGCGAGGGCGGCGAAGCCTCCGGCGGTGACGGTGAAGCCGGTGACCAGGGCGCGGCGGTCGCCCAGCCGGGCCTCCAGGGCCGCGGCCAGGCCGTTGCCGGTGCCCGCCGCGACGGCGACGGGCAGCAGGGCCAGGCCCGCCTTCAGCGGGGAGTACCCGAGGACGAGCTGGAGCAGCTGGGTGAGGGCGAACAACGTTCCGGCCAGCGCGAACCCGGACACCGCGATCATCACGGCGGCCCCGGAGAAGCGGCGGGAGCGCAGCAGGGCCAGGTCGAGCATCGGCTCGGGGTTGCGGTGCTGCCAGAGCGCGAACGCGGCCAGCGCGGTGACGCCGGCGGCCGCGCCGCCCAGCGCGCGCGGGCCGGTCCAGCCGTGCTCGGGACCGGAGATGACCGCCCAGACCAGGCCGGACATGCCGAGCGTGGACAGCAGCGCGCCGGGGACGTCGGGGCGGCGGCGCGGGCCGCGCGACTCGGGCACCACCAGCAGCAGGCCGAGGACGGCGACGACGGTGACGGGGACGTTGACCAGGAAGGCCGCGCCCCACCAGAAGCGCTCCAGCAGCAGGCCGCCGAGCGTGGGACCGGCGGCGATGCCGGCCATCGAGGTCGCACCCCAGATCCCGAACGCCCTGGCGCGCTCCTCCGCCGGGAACACCTGCGCCATGATCGACAGGGTGCCCGGCATGAGCAGCGCGCCGCCGACGCCCATCAGGCCGCGCAGCGCGACGAGCTGGCCGGGGGTGGTGGCGAGGGCGGCGCAGGCGGAGGCGGCGCCGAACACCGCGAAGCCGGCGAGCATGGCGCGGCGGCGGCCGTGGCGGTCGCCGAGGCTTCCGGCGGTGAGCAGCAGGCCCGCGAAGACCAGCGAGTAGGCGTCGATCACCCACTGGACCTCGCCGGTGGTGGCGTCCAGGTCGGTGAGCAGGGACGGGATCGCGACGTTCAGGACCGTGTTGTCCATGACGACCAGGAGCAGGCTCAGGCACAGCACGGCGAGGATCCGCCAGCGGTGGGGATGGGGGGTCACGGGACACTCCTCGTACAGTGTTCGAGTTGACTCGCACACTGTACGAGAGTGATCGAGCGGTGTTCAACTCCCGTACCCTGTTCGAGAGCGAGGAGGTGCCATGACCGCAGCCGGACCGGCGATGGAGACCGTCTGGACCCGCCCGGCGAGGACCCGCCGCGAGCAGCCGTCCCTCAGCCGGGACCAGATCGTCGGCGCGGCGCTGGAGCTGCTGGACGCCGAGGGCCTGACCGGGCTGAGCATGCGCCGTCTCGGCACGCGGCTGAACGCGGGCGCGACCTCGGTCTACTGGCACGTCGCCAACAAGGACGAGCTGCTGGAACTCGTGCTCGACCACGTGATGGGCGAGGTCGACGTCCCCGACCCGGCCGCCGAGGGGTGGCGCGCCGCCGCCGCGGCCTACGCCCGCTCCCTCCGCGCGATGATCCACCGGCATCCGTGGACGGTGACGCTGTTCGGCGCCCGCCCCATGCTCGGCCCGAATGCCACCCGCGTCATGGACGACGTCCTCGGGGCGCTCGGCCACGCGGGCTTCACCGGCTTCGACCTGGAGTACGCGGTGTCGGCGATCGTCGACTACGTGATCGGCGCGGCGGGCGGCGAGTCGAGCTGGGCGGCGGGCCAGCCGGAGGCCTCCCCGGCGGAGGTGACGGACGCGTTGCGGCCCTACCTGGCGCGCATCGCCGACGCCCATCCGCGCGTCGCGGCCCACGCGCGGGAGGTCTGGGCGGCGGAGACGCGCGAGGTGCTGGAGGGCCGCTTCACGTTCGGCCTGGACTGCCTGCTGGACGGGATCGCCGCGCGGCTGTGAATGTCGGTGCCCGGTGGTACCCCTGGCCCATGGACGTCACCCGCGCCGACCCGGCCGACCTTGAGGTGCTGCGCGCCGCCTTCGACGGCGACTCGCGTCGGCCGCCGCTGGGCTGGGACGCGGTGCGCGCGTTCGAGACCGAGCACGGGATCGTGCTGCCCGAGCCGTACCGGACGTGCGTCGCGGAGATCTGCGACGGCTCCGCGGACGGGCCTCCCTCCCACGGGCTCCTCCCGCTGGCCGAGATGCCCCGGGACTGGGGCGACCGGCGTCCCGAACGCGTGCTCGCCGCGCCGTTCCCGCTGACCGGACCGTGGCTGTGGGAGGGCGACGAGGACGACCCCCGCTCCGACGAGGAGATCGCGGCGGCCCTCCACCCGGTCTTCTCGCACGGCTCGGTCGTGCTGGGCACCGACGGGTGCGGCATGTACTGGCACCTGGTCGTCGCGGGACCGCACCGAGGGCACGTCTGGAACATCTGCGGGGAGGGCGCCGCGCCGTTCGGCTCCGAGTTCGGCCACACCACCGCGGGCAGCGGCTTCGCCGGTTGGGTCGGGCACTGGGCCAAGGGCCTGACCTGGTTCGACGGATGAGGGCCCCCGCCCCTTTCCCGGGGCGGGGGCCGCGGCCGTTCCGGTGTCAGTCCAGGGTGAGCGGTACGGCGGTGGCGATGTGGGTGAACTTGGCGGGGTTGCGGACGAAGTAGATGCCGGTGACGAGGCCCCCCTCGACACGGATCGCCATGACGCTGTCGATCTCGCCGTCGAGGCGCAGGACGAGCGCCGGATCGCCGTTGACGGTGGTGGGCTCGCCGGTGAGCGCGCCTTCCTTGTCGCCGAGGCTGGCGAGGAGCAGACGGACCACCTTCGCGGCGCCCGTGACGGGTCGCAGCGCGGCGCTCCTGACGCCGCCGCCGTCGCTGATCAGCACGACGTCCGGGGCGAGCACGTCCAGCACGCCCTGCAGGTCGCCGGTCTCCACGGCGTGCTGGAACGACTCGATGGCGGCCCGGGCCTGGCGCGAGGAGACCAGTTCGCGAGGGCGGCGGGCCTCGACGTGCTTGCGGGACCGGTGGGCGATCTGGCGGACCGCGGCGGGGGTCTTGCCGACCGCCTCCGCGATCTCGTCGTAGCCGACGTCGAAGACCTCGCGCAGGACGAACACGGCCCGCTCGGTGGGCGAGAGGGTCTCCAGGACGAGCATCATGGCCATGGACAGGCTCTCGGCGAGCTCGGCGTGCTCGGCGACGTCCGGCGAGGTGAGCAGCGGCTCGGGCAGCCAGGGGCCGACGTAGGACTCCTTGCGGCGCCGCAGGACCCGCAGCCGGTCGAGCGCCCGCCGGGTCGTGACGCGCACGAGGAACGCGCGCCGGTCGCGGACCTGCGTCAGATCGACCTCGGCCCACTGCAACCAGGTCTCCTGCAAGACGTCCTCGGCGTCGGCCGCCGAGCCGAGGATCTCGTAGGCGACGGTGAAGAGCAGGTTGCGGTGGGCGACGAAGGCCTCGGTCGCCGGGTCCGCGGCGTGGTCTCGCATTCTCGGATCCTTCCATGGCGCGGCGCCTGGGCCGCCCGTGCTCCAGGGGGCTACGACACGCGCGCGGACCGGCTCGCGCGCGCGTCCTGGACGCGCTGCCACCGGGAGTCGTCCCTGGCCTTCAGGACGCGTGCGCCGGGCTTGCGCGCCTCGTCCGCGAGCTGCTTGATGGTGTGGGAGACGACGAACTCCTTGATGCGCGCGCCGGTACGGCCGCCGACGTGGAACCGGATGGCGGTGTCGTCCTTGCGCGCGAACTGGAAGATGCCGGCGCCCCGGCCGAGGCTGACGCACAGCCCGGCGAAGGCGACGCTGACGGCTTCGGGCCGCCCGCCCTCGATCCTGCGGAGCACGGCGTCGGCGGCGTGCGGGCCGAGCTGGACGGCGGACTGGCAGCCCATCCGGTACGGGAGGCCCGAAGGCGAGGCCGCGTCCCCGGCGGCGACGATGCGGTCGTCGTCGACGCTGGTCAGGGTCTCGTCGGTGAGGAGGCGGCCCGCCTCGTCGGTGCTGAGGCCGCTGCGGGCGGCCAGGTCGGGAACGCCGAAGCCGGCGGCCCAGATGGTCAGGTGGCCGCGCACCTCGCGGCCGTCGGCGAGGCGGACGGCGCCGGCCGTCATGGACGCCACCTTGGCGCCGGGGCCTTCGAGGACGGTCACGCCGAGGGCCGCCAGCCGCCTGGCGACGAAGCGGCGGCCGTTCGGGTGGAGGTAGGGACCGAGCAGGCCCCCGCAGACGAGGGTGACGGGACGGCCCGCCTCGGCGAGCTCGGCCGCGGTCTCGATGCCGGTGGCGCCACCGCCGACGACCGTCAGCGGCGCGGTGGCGGGCGCGGCGGCCACGGCCCGGCGCAGCCGCTCGGCCTCCTCCAGGGTCGCGATCGGGTAGGCGAACCGGTCCGCGCCGGGCACCTCCGGCGCGCCGCCGCGGCTGCCCACCGCGTAGATCAGGTAGTCGTACCCGACCGTGCCGCCGCCGGCCAGCGAGACGGCGCGCGCCTCCCGGTCGATCCCGGTCGCGGTGTCGACCACGAGCTCGACGCGTTCGCTCAGGACGTCCTCGTAGTCGACGACCGCGTCGTCGGACCCCGCCACCAGCTGGTGCAGGCGGATCCGCTCGACGAAGGTCGGGCGCGGGTTGACGAGGGTGACGGCCACGTCGTCCCGGCGGGTCAGGCGGTTGGCCGCGAGGACTCCGGCGTATCCGCCGCCGATCACGACGACTTCCGTCCGGCCGCCGGTGTGCTTCGTCATGGTCTCTGCTCCGTTCGCTCGGGGTTCGCCCACAAGGCGTCGGGCGGAGGAGGCTTGTGACAAGGAGTGACCCGGATCACATCCGGCGGTGGGTCGGGGCGCGGCGGGACGGCCGCGTTCGTCGTGGTGCGCGGCGTCATGGCGGGACGGTTACGGGCCGCTTGGCGGTTGTTTGCCGAGGCGTTCCGTCAGGGGCATTGCGTCGGACGTCGGCGCGGGACACAGTGGCCGGAAGGGCCGAGGCGGGCCTCGGCGAACGCGCTACGCGAGGAGTTCCGAGGATGACCAGGCTGCTGCTCCAGCTCGTGAAGACCCTGATGGCCGTGGTCACGGCCTTGATCCCCGCGTCGGCGTCGACCGTGGCGGTCGTGACCGCCGTGAGCGCGGCGACGGTCGCGGTCACCGCGAGCTGCGGCAATCCCGACGACGGCGACGACGGCGACAACGGCGACAACGACGGTGGCGACGACGACTGAGCCCCCGCCCCCTTCACCAAACCGGCGTTGGGGACGACCCTTATCGGGGTGACCGGTTCGGTGGGGCCCGGTGTGGAAGACGCGCCCCATGACGCCTGTCGAGACACGTCTGCTGGCCGCCGCCGGGGAACCCGTGCCGGTCTTCTACGTCTTCCTCGCCGTCGCGTTCGCGCTCTCGCTGGTCAACGCCGTGTACCCGCGGTTCCTGAGCCGGACCGTGCCGAACGCGGCGGCCCGGCGGCTGCGTTCGGCACCCGACGGCGGGCTTCCCGAGCCGTCGCGCCGCGCGCTGCTGCTGCAACGGCTCTCCGGGGTGGCCGGGACGGTGCTCTTCGCGGCCCTCGCGTTCCGGGCGAACGGCGGCGGAACGCCGCCCGAATGGCTGTGGGGCGTGGTCGCCGTGCCGGTCGGTCTCGGGTTCGCCCTCTTCAACCGCCGGATCGCGCACCACAACGCCCGGCGGATGCGTTCGCTGCTCGGCCGGGAGACGGGCCGCGCGGAGATGCTCTACGCACGGACGCTCTACGTCGTGATCGGGTCCTTCCTGGCCGTCGCCGGGGTGCTGAAACTGACCGGCGTGTGGTGACGCCCGCGGGCCGCGCCGGAGAGGGCCCGCGGGCGGTCGTTCAGCAGCGGCCGCAGGCCGGTTTCCGCGGGTTGCCGTCCTTGTCCACCATGTGGCGCTTCTTCGGCAGGTCGGGCACGGCGTCCGTCCAGCGGGCCTCCAGGATCACCGAGTACAGGACGAGCTGGCCCGGCCGTTCCCGGTACCGGGGGTCCGGCTGGGTGACCACGTCCTGGACGGCCAGCAGGCGGCCCGTGGCGGGATCCACCACGATCCGCCTCTCCCCGCCGGGCTCGGCGAAGTAGCGGGGCACCCGCATCGCCAGGGCCTGTCCCCGGCGTCCGCGCGGATCGGTGACCTGGCCCCGGGAGACCACCCCCGGCAGGGTCGCCAGCACCCGGAACGCGGCGGCGCGCACGGCGGGCCCGGCCGGCAGGTCGGTGAGCAGCCGGAGGGTGAAGCTGTACATCAGCCAGCCGTGCTCGGGGCCGCCGACCGGGAAGCGCCGGTGACCCCCCTTCTCCATCCGGCGGATCACCTGCTCCATGTACGCCCTGAGCCCGGCGGGGTCGCCCGGCAGCCTCCGCAGGGAGCCGGGGGTCACCTGGACGGGGCCGAGGTGCCCGAACCAGCCGGGGCGCAGGCTCTCGGGAACGGCGTAGCGCTCCCCCGGCTCCGCCGAGACCGGGACCCCCTCGCCCGCGCCGGGCGGAGCGTTCCCCGTCTCGGTGGGACCGCTGTTGAGGGCGTCGCCGATGCGGGCGATCAGCCGCCACGAACGGGGCGAGCCGTCGCGTCGCCAGGCGGCCTCGTCGAGGGGCCGCCCGCCCAGCGGGCGTTCGATGGTCCAGGCGTGCTCGCGCCCGGACGTGGGGATCCAGGTCTCCCGTTCGACCCGGCGGTCCACCAGGTAGTCCCGGTCCTTGACCGCCGAGTGGCTGCCGAGGATCCGCCGGGAGAACCAGTAGCGGCCCGAGGCGGGTTCGCGTTCGGCGGTGGTGGCGGCGGCCAGCAGGACCGCCTCGGGCGGCATGGCCCGCGGAGACGGCGCGGGCCGGGCGGAATCCCCGCCGGGCAGCAGCGCGGCCGTCGCGGCGGTCGCGGTCGCGGCGGCGGTCAGGCCGAGCGCGAACGGCAGCACGCGGCGGCGCCGACCGGGGACGCGGCGCGGCCCCCCGGTCATGCGCAGCCGGGCCGCGGCGACGGCGCGCGCGGACGGGGCGGGCGGGTCGTCGTAGAGCGCCCGGACACTCTGCAGGTCGTTCATGGCCTCTCCTGGTCGTCCAGCAGCGGGTTGGTCCCGCCCAGCGCCGTGCGCAGCTTCTTCCGGGCCCGGTTGATCCGGGAGGAGACGGTGCCGAACGGCACGTCCAGCGCCGTCGCGACCTCCTCGTAGGACAGCCCGCCCAGCACGACGAGCAGCAGCGCGTCGCGCTGGCCGGAGGGCAGCGCGGCGACCGCCCTGGCCAGGGGACCCCGCGCGCCCTCCGCCGACAGCCGGGCGGTGAGCGCGTCCTCCTCGTCGAGCGCGGTGTCGCGGCGGTCCACCCGGTCGAGGGCGCGCAGCTTGCGGCGCTCGTCGCGGCGGTGGCGGCCGATCAGGTTGGTGGCGATGCCGTACAGCCAGGGCCGGGCGTTGGCGCGGCTCCCGTCGTAGGCGCCCCGGCGGCGGAACGCGATCGCGAACGTCTCGGCGGCCAGGTCGTCGGCCGTCTGGACGTCGAGCCGGCGCGCCACGTACCGGTGGATCTCCGCGAAGTAGGCGTCGAAGATCTCCCCGAACCGTTCGGGCTCATGCCGGGACCGCTCGATGACCGCGGCGTCGTCCCTGGCGGGGACGGTGTCGGGGGGAGCGGTCAGGGGTGGCTCCTTCATGTGTCGCCTTGTCGTCGGCGTGGACAACGGACGCCTGTTGTTGTCCGGAGCGCGGCCCGCCTTCCCGGTCTTCTTCCGGGACGACGGAACGGCCGCTCCGCGCCGGGCGCGGGGCGGCCGTTCCGTCGGGCGGTCAGGGCCTCCGGGGAGGCGTCGGCCTCTCGTTCGTCCAGCCGACCTCCAGGTAGGTCGTGGAGCTGGTCCTCGGCAGGCCCTCGCGCGTTCCCTCGTGCAGGAGAAGCGAGGTGCGGGGATCGAGGATGTACTGGATGCCCCCGGCCGTGAACCGCACGCCGGTCCGGCCGCGCGGGTCGCGCGCGGTGCCGCCGACCTTGACGGCCGAACGCCCGACCAGGGACCGGAACGCCGCCGCGCGCGCCCTGGGCGACAGCGGCGCCTGGGCGAGACCGGCCACCAGCAGCGAGTCGGCGAACTCCTCGGCGTGCTTCCGGTTGCTCGCGGTCTTCGACGCGGCGCGGACCGCCCACCGGCGGATCCCCTCCGGCGTCTCGGGCGCGCTCCGGATCTCGGCGAGGCTGAAGAGCTGGTCGGCGAGTTCGAAGGGACGGCCGCCCTTCGGCTGGTCCCCCTTGTTGACCACCGCGCGTCCCCGGTGGCGACCGCTCAGGACCCGCACCCCTCCCCAGTAGGAGCCGTCCTTGCCGTACCAGGACTCCTGGACCTGCTCCTCGTTGATGCCCCTCTTCTGTACGGTCACTTTCCGGATCGTGCGGACCCGCCAGTAGCGCCCGTCGGACGCCGGGCGGGACTCGGCGGCGGTCGCGGCGGCCAGCAGGGCCTGGTCGCCGCTCAGGTCCAGGACGGGGGCCGGGGAGCTCGGGGAGACGGCCGGCCGGGGCGGGGCGGCGTCCGGCCGCACGGCCGCGACGACCGCCGCC
>NZ_BCQR01000029.1 GCF_001552175.1 Actinomadura kijaniata NBRC 14229 | reverse complement strand
CGGCGCCGGACGCGCGGGCGCGCTCGGCGGCGTCGGCGAGGGCGGCCAGGAGGTCGGCGGGGCCGCCCGCGACGCTCTCGTAGTGCCAGTCGCGGACGATGGCCTCGCCCTCGGGTCCGGGGTCGAACCCGTCGACGGTGAAGCATCCGGCGACGGCGAGCCGCGCGACGGCCGGGTCCCCGTCGTCGAGGGCGGCCAGGTAGGCGGCCGCGTCGAGCAGGCCGATCGCGGCGCGGGCGTTGCGGCCCTCGTCGCGCGGCTCGGCACGGTCGATCCGCCACTGCGCGACGGGACGTAGGTATTCCGCGATCATCCAGGTCTTGGGCACGCCGCGTCCTCTCAGAAACCCACCGGGGAGTCCGTCACCCATCGTGAGCATCCGGCGGCGGGCGCGCGAGCGGCTTGACCCACTCCTTACCGTTGCCGAACCGCTTCCCGCAGCGGCGGACATACCTTCGCTTTTCCCCGTTCACCAGGAGAAATAACATCCCCGGCGGGAACGGCCCACCCGGCTCCCCAGCCGGTCGCGCCACCGTCACCGATCGACATCAGGTCGCGGACGGTGACGACCAGGCGCCTTCATCCCCCTTCCAGGACCCGGCGGGAGAACGGCGCGTCCAGCCCGGCGCGTGCTTTAATCTACCAAACAGTTGTTAGAACGAAGTGGGGTGCGCATGGTCGTCCGTCACGAGCGGTGCGGTCCCGTCACGGTGAACCGGCCCGAGCACCGCACCGCGCGGAACTCCGCCATGACGTGCGCGCTGGGCGGGGCGTTCCGCCGGGCCGCAGGCCCCCTGGCCGGACGCGACCCCCGACCGATGAAGGCGGCCGCCGATGGATCTTGACTTCTCCCCCGGGCACGACGCGTTCCGCGCCGAGGTGCGCGACTGGCTGCGGGCGCACGTTCCGCCCGGGCCGCTGCCGTCGCTGGAGACCGAGGAGGGCTTCGCCGCGCACCGCGAGTGGGAGCGCGCCCTCGGCGCGGCCCGTCTGTCGGTCGTGTCCTGGCCCGCCGGGTACGGCGGCCGGGACGCCTCCCCCCTCGAATGGCTGATCTTCGAGGAGGAGTACTACGCGGCGGGCGCCCCCGGCCGGGTCAGCCAGAACGGCATCAACCTGCTCGCCCCCACCCTCTTCGAGCACGGCACCCCCGAGCAGCTCGCCCGGGTCCTGCCGCCGATGGCGTCCGGGGAGGTCATCTGGGCGCAGGCGTGGTCGGAGCCGGGCGCGGGCAGCGACCTGGCGGCGCTGCGGGCGACGGCGACCCGCGTGGAGGGCGGCTGGCGGCTGAACGGGCAGAAGACGTGGAGCTCGCGGGCGGCGTTCGCCGACCGGGGCTTCGGGCTGTTCCGCTCCGACCCCGAGTCCCGGCGGCACCGGGGGCTGACGTACCTGATGTTCCCGCTGGACGCCGACGGTGTGACGGTCCGCCCGATCGGGCGGCTGGACGGCAGGCCGGCGTTCGCGGAGCTGTTCCTGGACGACGTGTTCGTCCCCGACGCCGACGTGATCGGCGCGCCGGACGACGGCTGGCGGGTGGCGATGAGCACCGCCGGGAACGAACGCGGGCTGACGCTGCGCTCCCCCGGCCGGTACACCGCGGCCGCGGGCCGCCTCCTCGACCTGTGGCGCGAGCGGGCCGACCCGTCCGACACCGCGCTGCGCGACCGCGTGGCCGACGCGTGGATCAGGGCCCGCGCCTACCGGCTCAAGGGCTTCGAGACGGTCTCCCGTACCGACGACGTCGGCGCGGAGTCGAGCGTGAACAAGGTGTTCTGGTCGGAGTTCGACATCGCCCTGCACGAGACGGCCCTGGACCTGCTCGGCGCGGACGGCGAGCTGGAGTCCGAGTGGCTGGAGGGCTATGTGTTCTCCCTGGCCGGGCCGATCTACGCGGGCACCAACGAGATCCAGCGCAACGTGATCGCCGAGCGCGTGCTCGGCCTGCCGAGGGGGTCGCGGTGAAGTTCGTCCTGGACGGCGAGCACCTGCTGTTCGCCGAGAGCCTGCACAAACTGCTGGACCGATCCGACACGCCCACCGCGATCCGCGCCTGGTCGGCGGGGGACCACGGGCCGGGCCGCCGCGTCTGGCGTTCCCTGGCGGAAGCGGGGGTGTTCGCCCTGGCCGTCCCCGAGGAGCACGACGGCGCGGGCGTCCTCCCCGTCGAACTGGTGACGGCCGTGCACGAGCTGGGCCGCCACGCGGTACCGGGCCCCGTGGCCGAGACCGTCGCGGCGGCCGCCCTGCTGGCGTCGGTGGGCGGGGACGCGGCGGCCACCTGGCTCCCCCGCATGGCCGCGGGCGAGGCCATGGCCACGGTCGCGCGCCCGTACGCGCTGGACGCCGACGCGGCCGACCTGGTCCTGACCGTCGAGAACGGCGAGCTCCACCAGGCCGAGCCCGCCGGAGAGGCCCGTCCCTCCCTGGACCCGGCCCGCCGCCTGTTCGGGGTGACCGCCGCGCGTTCCCTGGGAAAGGCCACCGAGAGCGCCCTCGACCTGGGCACCCTGGCCTGCGCCGCCCAGCAGATGGGCGTGGGCCGCCGCCTCCTGGAGGTGTCGGTGGACTACGCGAAGACCCGCCACCAGTTCGGCCGCCCGATCGGCGAGTTCCAGGCGGTCAAGCACCACCTGGCCAACGCTTTGGTGGAACTGGAGTTCGCCCGCCCCCTGGTCCACGCCGCGGCCCTTTCCTACGGCACCGACGACTTCCCCCGCGACGTGTCGGCCGCGAAGGCGGCGGCCTCCGAAGCGTCCTACACGGCGGCGAGGATCGCCCTCCAGGTCCACGGCGCGATCGCCTACACGGCCGAGTACGACCCGAGCCTGTGGATCCGAAAGGCCAGGGCCCTGTACTCGGCCTGGGGCTCCCCGTCAGACCACAAGGCCCGCCTGATGACCCTGCTCTGACCCGAAGAACGCCCGGGTTGCCGGTCAGGCGTCGGGAGAGGCGTAGACCCGGGTTCCGGAGGTGTAGGTCATGGCCACTCGGGTTTCGGATATCGCCTCGGGCGGGTTCTCGTAGGGGTTGCGGTCCAGGACGACCAGGTCGGCCTTGTTGCCGGGGGTCAGGGTTCCGGTGTCGTCCAGGTGGTTCACGTAGGCGCTTCCCGCCGTGTAGGCCGCCAGGGCCGTTGTCAGGTCCAGGGCCTGGTCGGGGAGGAACGGCTTCTCGTCCGTTCCCGGGGCCACGCGGTTGACCGCCACGTGGATTCCCTCAAGAGGATCGGGGCTGCTCACCGGCCAGTCGCTTCCGGCGGCCAGGACCGCCCCGGAACGCAGCAGGTCGCCGAACGGGTACTGCCACGCGGCGCGTTCCGGGCCCAGGAACGGGATCGTGAGCTCGTCCATCTGCGGCTCGTGGGCGGCCCACAGCGGCTGGATGTTGGCGGTCGCCCCCAGCGCGCGGAAGCGGGGGACGTCGTCGGGGTGCACCACCTGGAGGTGGGCCAGGTGGGGGCGGGTGTCGCGCCAGCCGTTGGCGGCGCGGGCGGCCTGCACGGCGTTCAGCGCCTCGCGGACGGCGCGGTCGCCCAGCGCGTGGAAGTGGACCTGGAAGTCGAGCGCGTCCAGGGCCGTGACGTAGCCCTTGAGCGCCTCGGGGTCGACGAAGCTGATGCCGCTGTTGGCGGTGGCACAGCCGCAGGCGTCCAGGTAGGGGCTGGTCATGGCGGCGGTGAAGTTCTCCGCCACGCCGTCCTGCATGATCTTGACGGTGGAGCAGCGGAGGCGGCCGGTGGTGAGGTGTTCGCGGCGGTCCAGGAGGTCGTCGATCTGTTCGGTGCCCCGGCCGCGGGACCACCAGAGCGCGCCGATGACGGTGGCGGTGAGCAGGCCGTCGCGGGCGGCGGTCAGGTAGGCGTCGGAGGGGTCGGGGTAGCCGTCGGTCCCGGCGAGCATCGCGTCCTGCCAGGCCGTGATGCCCAGGCTGTGCAGCAGGTCCTGGGCGCGCAGCAGGCCCGCCAGCTTCTCCTCGGCGGTGGTGGGGGGAAGGTGCGCGGCGACCAGCGCCATCGCCCCCTCCTGGAGGGCGCCGCCGGGAACGCCGTCGGCGTCGCGTTCGACGCGGCCGTCGTCGGGGTCGGGGGTCGCGGCGGTGATCCCGGCGATCTCCAGGGCGCGGGTGTTGGCCCACGCGCCGTGGTGGTCGCGGTTGACCAGGTAGACCGGGCGGTCCGGGACGATCTCGTCGAGCAGGGCGCGGGTGGGGACGCCGCCGTCGAAGCTCTCCATGGACCAGCCGCCCCCGACGATCCACTCCCGGTCGGGGTGGGCGGCGGCGTGGGCGGCGACGCGGCGGAGGTACTCGCGGGGGTCGGTGGTGCCGGTCAGGTCGCACTGGCCGAGCTCCACCCCGCCCATGACGGCGTGGATGTGGGCGTCCTGGAAGCCGGGCAGCAGCAGGCGTCCGCGCAGGTCCACCACCTCGGTGCGCGGGCCGCGCAGGTCGTGGACCTCCCGGTGGCCCACCGCGACGATCCTCCCGTCGCGGACCGCCAGGGCGCTGGCCCAGGTGCGGGCCGCGTCCATGGTGAGGATCGGGCCGCCCGTGAACAGCAGGTCGGCGTCGGTCATGCGGAGACTTCCTTTCGTCGTGGGAACACTCTGCCGCGCGGGCGGTCGAAGTAGGGAGAGCGGCGGCGCCATCTGGCCACCGCGCCGACCAGCAGGCCGAGGACCAGGACCGCGCCGGGGCAGGCCAGGTTGAACCAGCCGTTGGCGGCGCTGACCGCGAAGCCGTCGCTCATGGTCGCGTAGTGGTGGACCAGGTAGCCGCCCAGGGTGAGCAGCGCCAGCCCGGACGCGGCGGGCACGGCCACCGCGCGCAGGGCGGGACCGGGTCCGGCGCGCACCTGGTCGCGGAACCGCACGGCGCAGGTGAGGGCGGTCAGGCCGTAGTAGAGGGCGACCAGCATGCCGATCGCGTTGACCAGGGCGAGGATGGCCTCGTTGAGCTTGGGGATCGCCAGGGTCAGCAGGGCGATGGCGGCGGCGACCAGGGAGACCAGGACGGTGCCGGCGGCCGGGGTGCCGTAGCGGACGCTGACCTTCGACCAGACCGGGCCGAGGGTGCGGTCGCGGCTCATGGCCAGGGCGATGCGGGCGGTGGGGATCACCCCGGCCTGGAGGGAGGCCAGCACCGAGAACAGCAGCGCGACCAGCGGGAGGGTGGCCAGGGGCTCGCCGGCGAGTTTGGCGGAGTAGTGGGCCAGGCCCTGGGCCCCGTTGGCGGCCATCTCCTCGGCGGGCATGACCCGCTGGAACGCGAACGCCCCCAGCAGGAACAGCCCGAGCACGGTCCACAGCGCGATGAAGCCGCCGCGCGCCGCGTCGCCGGGGCCGCGCGTCTCCTCGGTGACGCTGAAGGCGGCGTCCCATCCCCAGTAGCAGAACACCGCCAGCACCAGCCCCTGGGCCAGTCCCGACAGCGAGCCGACGGCGAACGGGTTCAGCCACTCCCACGAGAACGGCTGGTCCCCGACCGCCAGGCCCCAGCCGCAGAACAGCAGCAGCACCACGTACTCGAAGACCAGCAGCCCGGCCTGGAAGCGGGCGGCCTTGGTGATGCCGGTGACCGCCGTCCAGGTCACCGCCGCCAGCACCACCAGGCCGATCGCCGTGCTCTGCCCGGTGGAGTTGGGGTCGAGGTCCCAGCCGAGCGGGGACGTCACGCCCAGTTTTCCGGCGGTCTGCATCAGCACCGAGCCGGTGAGGGAGGTGGTGTAGGCGAGGAAGATGACCGAGCCGGCCAGCGGGATCCAGCCCGCCAGCAGGCCGAGCCACGGGCCCAGGGTGCGGCCGACCCACGCGTAGCCGTTGCCGCAGTTGGGTTCGGAGCGGTTGAGGCGGGCGTAGGCCCCGGCGATGCCGAGGATCGGCAGGAACGCCAGCACCAGCAGCACGGGCGTCTGCCGTCCGACGTAGGCGGCCAGCAGGCCGAGGCCGACGCCGATGGTGGTGGTGGCGGCGGTGTTGGAGGCGGCGATGACGACGCCGTCGACGACGCCCAGCGAGCGGCGCAGCTCGGCGGGCGGGGGTCCGGTGGTGGGCTCTTCCATGGGCGGCGGCTCCGTGAACGAGGGGGCGGGACACGGCGAGGGGGTGAGCGGTATGGAACAGTGGCGCGCTTCACACGTCAATGGTGTTGTCATAAGCTCGCGGTGCCCGGCGACCGAAGGATCCCCTCATGTCCCAGCCTCCGCGCGAGCCCGCACGGGTGATCGGCACCCGGCGGCGCCGCCGCCCCACCAAGTCCGGAACGGTGCTGTCCCACGAGCTGATCGTGGCGACGGCGATCCGGCTGCTCGGCCAGCACGGGGCCGAGGCGCTCAGCGTGCGGCGGCTCGGCGCCGCGCTGGGCGCCGACCCGTCGTCGCTGTACCGGTACTTCCGCAACGCCGACGACCTGGTGCTGGCCGTCGCCGACGAGCTGATCCGGCGCGGCCTGGCCGACTTCGAGCCGTCGGCGGACTGGCGCGCCAGCCTGCGCGACATCGGCCACCGCATCCACGCGACCTACCTGGCCCATCCGCAGGCGGCGGCGCTGTCGGCGTCGCGGGTGACCCGCCGCCCCAACGAGGTCCGCGCCGTGGAGACCGGGCTGGGCGTCCTGCTGTCGGCGGGGTTCCCGCCGCGGGAGGCGGCGCGGCACTACCACAGCTTCATCGACCTGAGCCTGGGGTACGCGGTGCTGGACGCCGCCGCGTTCGCGCTCCCGCACCCGTCCGCCGAGGCCGACCAGCGGGCCTGGCACGCCACCTACGCCAGGCTGCCCGCCGACCGGTACCCGAACATCACGGCGTGCGCGGACGCGCTGGCCGAGACGATGACCCGCAGCGCCTACCCCGCCGCCCTCGAACTCCTGCTGGACGGGATCGCCACGCGGCTCCCCCGCTGAGGCGACGCCGGAGGGGCTTCGCGGCGGTCAGCGGCGGTCAGCGGCGGGAGGCCAGCTCGTCCAGGTCGGCCAGGAGGCGGTCGGCGAGGTCGCGTTCGGCGGCGTAGTGGCGGGCGGCCCAGCGGGCGACCAGCTCGGGGTAGCTCCAGCCGGGGACCCGCGCGGCGGTGCCGCGGGAGTGCTCGGCCTCCTTCAGCAGCCGGTCGCAGTCGTCGCGGTGCCGGGTGACGACCTCGCGGAGGCGGTCGGGGTCGGCGAGGTGGCCGAGCCACACCCGCAGCATCGGGCCGTGCTTGAGGACGGGCGGTTCGACCGGCGCCCCTCCGACCCACGCGGCCAGCGCCGCCCGGCCGGTGTCGGTGATGCCGTAGACGCGGCGGGAGCGGCCGTCCTCGGCGGTCAGCTCGCGGGAGGCGGCGTACCCGACCTTCTCCAGGCGCTTCAGCTCGGAGTAGATCTGGCTCATCGCCGGGCTCCAGTAGAAGAACCGCAGGATGTGGTCGGCCCACTGCCGGACCTCGTAGCCGGTCAGCTCCTCGCCGAACGACAGGATCCCCAGCACGGCCCAGGCGGTCGCGGGGAGACGGGCGTTCCGTGCGTGGGCGTCGGCGTCGGCGGCGTCGGGTTCGGGCTCGGGCTCGGGCTCGGGACGCGGCGGGGTCGGCATGGCCCCAGCGTAACGATCGGCCCGGCGCCGGACCGTCCGGAAAGAACCGAGCAAGTGCTTGATCTGACCGGCGAGATATTCCAAATTGGAATACAAAGCCGTCGACCGGACCGAGGTGACCCGCATGAGGTTCTCGATGATCTTCGAGGCGCAGCTCGCCCATCCCACCCCCGAGCACGAGCGGCGGGTGCTGCACGACTGCGTGGAGCAGGCCGTGCTCGCCGAGGAGGCGGGCTTCGACCGGGTGTGGGCGGTGGAGCACCACAGCCTGCGCTGGTACGCGCACATGAGCGCGCCCGAGGTGTTCCTGTCCTACGTCGCCGCCCGGACCAGCCGCATCCGGCTCGGGCACGGGGTGGTGTGCCTGCCGTTCGGGTTCAACCACCCGGTGCGGGTCGCCGAACGCGCGGCGATGCTGGACGTGCTGAGCGGCGGGCGGCTCGACCTCGGCGCGGGCCGGGGCGCGACGCGGCAGGAGACCTCGCTGTGCGGGGTGGACCCGGACCGCACCCGCGCCGAGCTGGACGAGTCGCTGCGGATCATCGCGCGGGCCTGGCAGGCCGACGAGCTGGAGTGGCACGGCGAGCTGCTGGACATCCCGCCGCACCCGATCCTGCCCCGGCCCGTCCAGGAGCCGCACCCGCCGCTGTTCCTGGCGTGTTCCCGGCGCGACACCCTCGCGCTCGCCGCCGAGTACGGGGTGGGCGCGCTGGTGCTGGGCTTCTCCGGGCCCGAGCAGATCGCCGAGCTGCGCCGCGCCTACTCGGCCGCGATCGCGGCCCGCACCGGCGAGCGGCGGGTGTCCACGGTCGTCAACGACCACTTCGCCGCCCTGTGCCCGACGATCGTGCTGGACGACCGGGAGGAGGCGGTGCGGATCGGGGCGCGCGGGCAGCGGTTCTTCGCGCAGTCGATCGCGCACTGGTACGGGAGCGCGCCGCCGCCGGACGAGGCCGTGCGCCCGGGCGCCGACGAGGTCGCCGCCCTCCGCGAGGCCGCCGAGCAGCAGGTCGCCCACCTGCACGAGGCGAGGATCCCGGTGGGTCCGCACACCACCGCCACGTTCGGCGGCGAGCACGCCTACGGCACCGCCGACGACGCGATCGCCTACGTCGAGCGCCTGGCCGAGGCCGGGGTCGACGAGGTCATGTGCCTGATCCAGATGGGGACGGTCCCGCAGGACGCCTGCCTGGAGACGATCAGGCGGTGGGGAGACAAGGTCATCCCGCACTTCAGGGGAGACGAGAGGTAGGGGGCGGCGATGTCCGGACTTCAGGGCAAGGTAGTGATCGTCACCGGAGGGTCCCGGGGACTGGGCGCGGCGACCGCCGCGCACCTGGCGCGCGAGGGCGCGAGGGTCGTGGTCACCGACCTGCTCGCCGAGGAGGGCCGCGCGACCGCCGCCGAGGTCGGCGGGGTCTTCGTCGAGCACGACGTGACCGACCCGGCGGCCTGGCGGCGCGTGGTGGACACCGCCGTGGAGACCTGCGGCCGCCTGGACGGCCTGGTCAACAACGCCGGGATCGCCTCCAGCCAGACCATCGAGGACGAGCCGCTGGAGCGCTTCGAGCAGGTCCTGAAGGTCAACCTGACCGGGGCGTGGCTGGGGACCAAGGCGGTGATCCCGGCGATGCGCGCGGCGGGCGGCGGCTCCATCGTCAACATCTCGTCGGCGGCCGGGCTGACCGCGCTGCCGCTGACCTCGGGCTACGGCGCGTCCAAGTGGGGCGTGCGCGGCCTCACCAAGATCGCGGCGGTGGAGCTGGGCCGGGACCGGATCCGGGTGAACTCGGTCCATCCCGGCATGACCTACACGCCGATGACCGCCGCGCACGGCGCGCGGGTCGGCGAGGGCGGCTTCCCGCCGGCCGCGCTCGGCCGGGTCGGCGTCCCCGGGGAGGTCGGCGCGGCGGTCGCGTTCCTGGTCTCCGACGCCGCCTCCTACATGACCGGCTCGGAGGTCGCCGTGGACGGCGGCTGGACGGCGGGCCAGGTCGTGATGGCACAGCAGATCCCGAACTGATCCGGACGGAGTCCCCGATGCCCCTCGACCCCCTGGCAGAGAAGATCGCCGCCGCCATGACCGCGGCGTTCCCGGACCTCGGCGGCGCCGTGACCGACGCGGCGGAGGCCCGGCGCGTCCTGGCGGCGGCGCGCGCCCCCGAGCTCGACCCGGTCCCGGTGGGGCGGGTCGAGGACCGGATGATCGACGGCGGCCTCCCGGTGCGGGTCTACCGGCCGGAGGGGGCGGGCGGGCCGCGTCCGGTGGTGGTGTTCTTCCACGGCGGCGGGTTCGTGCTGTGCGGGCTGGACACCCACGACCGGCTGTGCCGGGTGCTGGCGCGCGGCGCGGGCGCGGTCGTGGTGTCGGTGGACTACCGGCTGGCGCCCGAGCACCGGTTCCCGGCGGCCGTGGACGACGCGTTCGCGGCCGTCCGGTGGGCCGCCACGCACGCCGCCGCGCTCGGCGGCGACCCGGCGCGGCTGGCGGTGGCCGGGGACAGCGCGGGCGGCTGCCTGGCGGCGGTGACCGCGCTGCGCGCCCGCGACGAGGGCGGGCCGGACCTGGCGTTCCAGCTGCTGGTCTACCCGGTGACCGACGCGGCGCGGGACACCCCCTCCTACACCGAGTACGCGACCGGTGGTTTCCTGACCTCGGCGCACATGCGGTGGTACTGGGAGCAGTACCTGGCCGACCCGGCCGACGGCGACCATCCGCACGCCTCCCCGCTGCGCGCCGCCGACCTGTCGGGGCTGCCCCCGGCGTTCGTGCTGACCGCCGAGGTGGACCCGCTGCGCGACGAGGGCGAGGCGTACGCGGCGCGGCTGGCGGAGGCGGGCGTGAGGGTCGGGTCGCGGCGGATGGCGGGCGCGTTCCACGGGTTCGTCTCGCTGGACCACGTCCTGCCGGTGGCGGCGGAGGCCCGGCGGGCGGTGGTGGAGGCGCTGCGCGAGGGCCTCGCCGCCCGCTGAGGCGGGGCCCGTTCAGTCGGCCAGGCCGTGGCGGAACGCGTAGGTGACGGCCTGGGCGCGGTCGCGCAGGCCCGCCTTGGCGAACAGGTTGTTGATGTGGGTCTTCACCGTCGCCTCGGAGATGAACAGGTCGGCGGCGATCTCGCCGTTGGACCGTCCCCGCGCGATCAGCGTGAGGACCTCGGCCTCGCGCGGGGTCAGCCCGTCGGGCAGGTCGGCGCGGCGGGACCGGGCCGGGGCCCGCTCGCCCGCCACGGCCTCCACCAGGCGGCGCTGCACGGCCGGGTCCAGCAGGGAGCGGCCCGCGCGCACCGCCCGCACGGCCGCCGAGATCTCCTCGGCGCGGGCGTCCTTGGTGAGGTAGCCGCGCGCCCCGGCGCGCAGCGCCGCGAAGACCGAGTCGTCGTCGGCGTAGGTGGTCAGCACGACGACCTCCACCTCGGGGTGGGCCTCCCTGATCCGCCGGGTCGCCTCCACGCCGTCCACGCGCGGCATCCGCAGGTCCATCAGCACCACGTGCGGGCGGTGCTCGGCGACCATCGCGACGGCCTGCTCGCCGTCGGCGGCCGCGCCGACCACCTGCAGTTCCGGCAGCAGGTCCAGCAGCAGGACCAGGCCCTCCCGCACGACGGTCTGGTCGTCGGCGACCAGCACCCGCACCGGCTCCCCGCTCACGCCGGCAACCGCAGCTTCACCCGGTACCCCTTCCCCTCCGGCCCGGACTCCAGGGTGCCACCGATCAGCTCGGCGCGCTCCCGCATGCCGACCAGGCCGTAGCCGGAGCCGGTCGCGGCGATGTCGAGGCCGGGTTCGGTGCCGCCGGTGTCGACGACCTCCAGCTCGGCGTGCCCGGGCAGGTAGCGCAGGGTGAGGCGGACGCGGGCCCCGGGGGCGTGCTTGCGGACGTTGGTCAGCGCCTCCTGCGCGGTGCGGACCACCGACAGGGCCGCCGGCGGGCTGAGCTCGCGGGGGTCGCCGACGACCTCGACGGCGGCGTCGCGGCCGGTCGCGGCGCGGTACTCGTCGGCGAGCCCGGCCAGCGCCCGGTCGGGCGGGGGCGCGTCGCCGCGCAGCGCGGCCAGGGCGCGGCGGGTCTCCTCCAGGCCGGAGCGGGCCAGGTTCTGGGCGCGTTCGACCCGGTCCAGGGCCTGGGTCCGGTCGCCGTCGCGCGACAGCAGCAGCCGCGCGCCCTCCAGGTGGACGAGCTGCGCCGACAGGGAGTGGGCGAGGATGTCGTGGATCTCGCGGGCCAGGCGGGTGCGCTCGTCCAGCAGCAGCGCCGCGGCCTCGGCGCGGCGGGTCTCGGACTCGGCGGCGCGGCGCTCGCGCAGCGCGGTCGCCCCGAGCATGACCCCGATGAACCCGACGTAGGTCCCCGTGTCGAGGCGGCCGTCGCCGACGGCCATGCCGACGGCCGACACCGTCGCCATCGTCGCCATGCCGAGCGGCACCGCCCGGCGCAGCGGCCACCGGCTGACCAGCACCCACAGGGCGACCATGGTCAGGAAGAACCCGCCGCTGTCGGCGTCGGTGATCCCGTACAGGGCCAGGGACGTCGCCATGCCCGCCAGCAGCAGCGCGTCCCCCGCCCACGGGGCGGCGTCGCGCACCCTGCGGTGGAGCCGTCCGGGACGCTCCCCGCCCGCCCCGATCCCGGCGGCCAGCAGCGCGAACGACGCCACGTTCAGCGCCGTCACGGCCAGCCCCGCGCCGGTCAGGCCCGGCCGGGGGGAGCCCTGCATGGCGTCGCGCACATAGGCGCCGAACGCCCACACCATCACGGCCGCGACCAGGAGCGCCCGCACGTGCCCGCCGTGGATCCCCAAGCACCTGAACTTCACGCGACGACGCTAACCCGTGCGGTGCCGGGCGGGCGGCCCGCTCCCGTCGCCCCGTCGGGGACGGCGGTCGCGGTCATGACGGTGAGCGGCGCGTTCATGCCCGCAACGCTAGGTGGGCCCGCCCCGTCGCGGATCGGAGCGCGGGTGGGACGCCGTTCTCCACCCCGGGGTGGAGGCGTCAGGGCCGGTCGTCGCGGGCGGGACGCCGTTCTCCACCCCGGGGTGGAGGCGTCAGGGCCGGTCGTCGCGGGCGGGATGGGCGGCGCCGAGCGGGCCGCGCGCCATCTCCCGCAGCAGCGTGCCGGTGACCGTCGCGACGAAGCGCTGGGTCCGCCGGGTGACGCCGTGCCCGCAGGCGGGGCCGCGCAGGGCGCACACCCAGCGCATGGTGCCGGTCGCGACGACGCCGGACCCGCTCGCCGTCGTGTAGTAGGCGGCGTCGGCGGTCATGGGCGTGCCGCCGCAGTCGATCGGCGAGTGCGCCCAGATCTCGATGGGGCGCGGGGTGGGGCCGTCGGGGTTGAGCGCGTCGGTCTCGGGTCCGATCAGGCCGGGGAACGCGGTGCCGCGCCGCGCCCCGGTGCCGCGCAGCAGCCAGTGGTCGGGGCGGCGGACCGTGAACGCCCCCGTGGCCGGGAAGCAGTTGTACATGATCCCCATGACGTCGCTCTCGGGGCGCGGGCGCGGCGGCAGCCGCCAGTCCTGGGTGGACTCGGCCGGGTCGGTGCGGGAGACCGGGTCCTCGGCGGCGTCCTTGTAGCAGGTGACCAGGCGGTCCGGGCCGAGCGGGGTGGGGTCCAGGCGGATGTGCCGGTTGACCGCGTTGGCGCCGAGGAACGCCAGGTTCGCGCCCCGGTCGCGGGCGCGGGTGACGTGGGCGCGCATGCGGGTGGACCAGTACTCGTCGTGGCCGAGGGACACCAGGCCGCGCGCGCCGTCGAGGAGGCCGGGGTCGGCGTGCAGGTCGTTGTCGGTCGCGTAGGCCAGGGGCACGCCGGTCTTCTCCGCCAGCACGATCGCCGGGTGCTCGTAGCCCATGAACTTGCCGGTGCCGTTCTTGTCGTAGGGCCGGTCGAAGCTGACGGCGCGGGACCGGTCGTCGTGGCCGCCGGGCCCCCGGTAGAGGTTGCGGCCTCCCCACAGATTGTAGGCCTGCCAGGTGGTGGTGGCGTTGAGGACCACCACGCGGCCCCGGGTGCTCGCCGACCGCAGGGTGAGGGGGACGTAGCGTTGCGCGCCGGTGTCGGCGGTGAGGCGCAGCAGGTAGACGCCCTCGGGCCAGTGGGCGGTGGGAACGGTCAGCGACGGCCTCCACGGCGCGGTCACCGTCCGGGTCCCGGCGCTGACGACGGGCGCGGCCTGCCTCGTGCCGGGGCGGCGGGACGAGGTCCAGATCCTGCGGGCCTGCGCGCCGCCGTACCAGCCGACCCGGAACGCCTCCACCCGGAAGCCCGCCGCCGTGGTCGACACGAACAGCCGGAAGCTCTGGCCCGGCAGCACGCTCACCCGGTCGGCGTAGCCCTCGATCTCGTGCTCGGCGCCCTTGTGGCGGATCCGCCAGTCGGAGGTCCCGGGGCGGGTGTTCTCGACGACGGTGCCGGCGGCGTGCGGGTCGTGGACCGTCCGCGCCGCCTGGTTGGTCCACCAGCCGTCGCCCAGGACGCCGCAGCCCGCGAGCAGCAGGGCGGCCGGCACGGCGATGAGCAGCGTCAACGCCGTCAGGCAGGGGACGGCGGTTCCCCGGTTCGTTGGCACGCCTCCAACCTGGCGGAACGCGGCCGCGCGGGAGCGGCGCCACGGGACGGCCGTTACTGGACACTGGGTCAATACTTGCCGTTCGGTAAGTGAACCATTACGTTACCGGCGGGAAACCCGCGCCTGGAGGTACCGCCGATGCGCCGCGTCACTCGTTGGACCGCGCCCCTAGCCACCGCAGCCCTCGCCCTCACCGCAGTTCCGGCCGTTCACGCCGCACCCGCCACAGCGCCCGCCACCGCGTCCGCCACCGCGCCCGCCCCGGGCGCGTGGCGGCCGCGACCCGCCTCCTACGACGTGGCCACCGAGAAGGACATCGTCCTGACGATGAGCGACGGCACCGAGCTGGTCGCCGACGTCCGCCGCCCCGCGCGCGGCGGCAGGCCCGTCGCCGGGCGGTTCCCCGTCATCGTCACCATGACCCCCTACAACAAGACCCTGCCGGGCGCGAACATGGCCAGCGACCACCTGGTCAAGCGCGGTTACGTCCAGGTCATCGTGGACGTGCGGGGAACGGGCGGCTCGCGCGGGAAGTGGGAGGCGTTCAGCGCCCGCGAGCAGCGCGACGGCAGGGAGATCGTCGAGTGGGCGGCCTCCCGCGGGCGGCCCTGGTCCGACGGGCGCGTCGGGATGGTCGGCGCGTCCTACGGCGGCATCAACCAGCTGTTCACCGCCGCGCAGCGCCCCAAGGGCCTGAAGGCGCTGTTCCCGGTGGTGCCGATGGGTGACGCCTACCGCGACGTCATCGGGACGGGCGGCCAGCTCGGGCTGGGCTTCGTCCCGTTCTGGCTGGCGGCGGTCGGCGGCACCAGCCTGATCCCGCCCACCTACGCCGGCCGCGACCCGCAGAAGGCGCGGCAGGTGCTGCGCGAGCACTTCGGCAACATCGGCGACTTCCAGATCCGAATGCTCCTCGACGCGCTGACCGGGGGCGAGAAGGCGTTCGACGGGCCGTTCTACCGGACGCGGTCGCCGCTGGAGGTCGTGGACCGCGTGAACGTGCCCACGTTCGTCGTGGGCGGCGAGTTCGACATCTTCCAGCGCAGCGAGCCGATGCTCTACCAGCGGCTCGCGCGCCGGGTCCCGGCGCGGTTCGTGTACGGGCCCTGGTACCACATCGACGGCGCGGCCCCGGCGCTCGGCCTCACGTTGCCCGGCACGCCGACCCCGCCCGGACCGCCGCTGGCGGACCTGATGCTGCGGTGGTTCGACCGGTACGTCCGGGACGTTCCCGACCCCGGGCTGGACCGCGACGTCCCACCGGTCACCTACTTCGAGAACGGCTCCGGCAGGTGGAAGAGCACCACCCAGTGGCCGCCCGCCGGGGTCCGCTACCGGGCGTTCCAGCTCGGCAGGGGCCGGACGCTCACCCCCGGCAAGGGCGGCGGCGGCCCCGACGCGGTGCCCTACAACCCGTTCGCCGGGCTGTGCACCCGCTCCACCATCCAGTGGGCGGGCGCGGGCTTCCTGAAGTTCTTCGGCCTGGCCTGCGAGTACGACAACAGCGCCAACGACCGGCTCGGCGTCGTCTACGACATGCCGGTCACCAGGCCGCTGCGCCTGGCCGGGCCGATCAACGCGCACCTGACCGTCTCCAGCGCCGCCAAGGACGGCCAGGTCACGGTGCGGGTCGAGGACGTCGCCCCCGACGGCCGCGCCACCCAGCTCACCGCGGGCTGGCAGGTGCTGTCGCTGCGGGCCCTGGACGAGGACAGAAGCGACCGCGCCGACGGGATGATCGTGCGGCCGTGGCACCCGTTCACCAAGCGCTCGGCGAAGGCGATGCCGAAGAACCGGCCGGTCCCCGTCGACGTCGAGGTCTTCCCGATCGCCGCCGAGATCAAGCCCGGCCACCGGCTGCGGATCTCGGTGCAGACCGCCGACTTCCCCCACCTGTTCCCGCCGCTGCCCCAGCTCGGGAACTCCGTCGGCCCCGGCCTGAAGATCTGGCACGACCCGAAGAACCCCTCCTGGGTCGCGCTGCCGGTCCAGCCCTGAGGGCGGCCCCGACGGCGGTGCTGGCGGCGGCGCGGGGCGCTCACCATGCGCCCCGCGGCGTGCCAGTCCACCAGCATCGGCACGGCCCGCCGCGCCAGGTCGCCCCACGGCAGCAGCCACAACACCGCCACCAGCAGCGCGGCGGCGTCGTGCCGCCCCCACGCCGTCACCGCGTCCCCGCCGGTCAGCGCGGTCGCCACGATCCGCCATCCGGTCGACGCGACGGCGACCGGCGGCAGCGTCAGCCAGGGCTCCAGCGCCCGTTCGACCGCCGCCCACCACTCCCGCACCGACCCCGCCACGCCCGCTCCCCGCACCGCCCGACCACTGTGATCACCAAGGTGCCGGTGGAGGGGGTGCGCTGTCGGTAACGCGGCTTTCCGACCCGGGGTGGCACTAGCTACACCCCCGCGTTCAGCCCGGGCCGGGGCGGGTGGCGCCGGAGCGGGCCGTCCGCCGCAGCACCACCCGGTTGACCAGCCACAACACCAGCCCGATCGCGAGCAGCACCAGCGCCCGCAGGTACACCTCGCCGTCCCGGCCGGTGATCGGCAGCGTCAGGAACAGGCAGCTCGCCGCGCCCAGCACCGGCATCCACGTCGGCGCCCGGAAGTGCCGGTGCTCCACGCGCTCGCGCCGCAGCACCAGCACGCAGACGTTGACGAGCGCGAACACGCACAACAGCAGCAGCACCGTCGTGTCGGCCAGCCCGCCGACGTCCCCGGTGGCGACCAGCGCCACCGCCAGCGCCACGGTGAACGCGATCGCCACCCACGGCGTGCGCCGCGTCGGATGGACCGCGCCCAGCGGCGGCGGCACGATCCGCTCCCGCGCCATGCCGTACACCAGCCGCGACGCCATGATCATGTTGATCAGGGCGGTGTTCCCGACCGCCAGCAGCGCGATCAGCGCGAACAGCTTCGGCGGGAAGTCCAGCCCCGCCACCTTCACGACCTCCAGCAGCGGCCCCGTCGAGCTCCGCAACGTCCTGGCGTCCACCAGCATCGTCGCGGTGAACGCCACCGCCCCGTAGATCACCACCGCGACCGCCAGGCCGCCGAACAGCGCGACCGGGAAGTCGCGCTCGGGATCCCTGGCCTCCTCCGCCAGGTTCACCGAGTCCTCGAACCCCAGCAGCGCGTAGAACGCCAGCGCCGTCCCGCCGAGCACCCCCAGGAACGCCCCGCCCCCCGGATGGAACTCCAGCGCCCGGCTCGGCTCCCCGTCCCCGCCGACCAGCGCGAACACCCCGATCACGATGATGACCAGCAGCCCCGACGCCTCCACCAGCGTCAGCGCCACGTTCACCTTGACCGACTCGGAGATCCCGACCAGGTTCACCAGCGTCACGACCGCCAGGAACGCCAGGGCGCCCACCAGCGTCGGCAGCGACACGAACTCGGCCAGGTAGTCGCCGCCGAACGCGCGCGCCGCCGCGCTCGCCGAGGTGACCCCGCTCATCATCACCGCGAACGCCACGACGAACGTCACGAACGGCACCCCGAACGCCCGGTTCACGTACAGCGCCGCGCCCGCCGCCTGCGGATACTTGCCGACCAGCTCCGCGTACGCGGTCGCCGTCAGCGCCGCCAGCACGAACGCGACCAGGAACGGCAGCCACACCGCCCCGCCGACCTCGCCCGACACCTTCCCGACCAGCGCGTAGATGCCCGCGCCGAGGATGTCCCCGATCACGAACAGCAGCAGCGTCCGGCGCCCGACGACGCGCCGCAGCCCGCCCTCCAGCCGGCGCGGATCGACCCGTTCCTCCGGTCCCTCCGACATGGCACCCCGCTCTCCGACCCCGGCGTGCCGCCCCAGATACCCCGAAATGCGAGGTTTTACCGAACCGTGGCGCTCAGATGACCTTCCCGGGGTTGAGGATCCCGGCCGGGTCCAGCGCGGCCTTCACCGCGCGGTGCAGCTCCAGCACGTCCTCGCCGACCTCGGCGCGCATGCCGCGCCGCTTCAGCAGCCCGACCCCGTGCTCACCGGTCACGGTCCCGCCCAACGCGATCGCGTCGTCCAGGATCGCCTCGAACGCCGCCTGCGCCCGCGCCCGCGCCGCCTCGTCCCCGGCGGGCACCACGATCAGCGGATGCAGGTTCCCGTCCCCGGCGTGCGCGATGTTGGCGATGTGCACCCCGTGGATCCGGGCGTGCTCCTCGATCCGCCCCAGCATCCGGGGCACCAGGCCCCGCGGCACGCACACGTCCTCGGTCAGCACGGGCCCGAGCCGTTCCAACGCCGGATACGCCAGCCGCCGCGCCGCGAACAGCGCCTCGGCCTCCTCGGCGTCGGTCGACCGGGTGCTCCACCCGGCCCCGGCCTCGTCGAAGCAGCGTTGCAGCAGCGCCGCCTCACCCTCGTCACCGGAGTCGACCCGCCCCAGCAGCAGCACATCGCCCAGATCGGCCAGGCCCATGTTCTTCCAGTCGTCGACCGCGCGCAGGCAGTACCGGTCGACCAGCTCCAACGCCGACGGCGCGATCCCCGACGCGGCCACCGCCGCGACGGCCTCCCCCGCCGCGACCAGCGAACCGAACGCCCCCACCACCGTCCGGGGCGCCCCCTTCGGCAGCGGCAGCAACCGCACGGTGACCTCGGTGATCACCCCGAGAGTGCCCTCCGACCCCACGAACAACCCCGCCAGGTCGTACCCGGCCACGCCCTTACGGGTCCGCCGCCCCACCCGCACCAGCCTGCCGGTACCGGTGACGACCTGAAGACCCAGCACGTAATCCCCGGTCACGCCGTACTTGACGCAGCAGACCCCGCCCGCGTTGGTCGCCGCGTTCCCCCCGATCGTCGACCACGGAGAACTGGCCGGGTCCGGCGGATACCACAACCCGTGCTCGGCCACGGCCTCCCGCAGCCGATCGTTGACGACACCCGGCTGCACCACCGCGATCTGCTCGGCCGCGTCGATCTCCAGCACGCGGTCCATGCCGTCCAGGGCCAGCAGCACACAGCCGTCCACGGCGTTGGCCCCACCGGACAGCCCCGTCCCGGCCCCACGCGGCACCACCGGCACCCCGTACTCGGCGCACAGCGCGACCACGTCCCGCACCTGCTCGGCACTGCGCGCCCTGACCAGCGCCAACGCCGTCCCCTCCGGCGCCCACGCCGCCTGGTCACGGGCATGGGCGGCCACGACATCGGCATCCCGGACGATCACATCCGACGGCAGAACCCCTGCCAGAGCATCAAGAAACCGCACGCCCAGCACCGTAACAACCGCTCCCGAAGCCCCGTCAGTGCCCGCACCTATGATCAGCGGCATGCCCCGCCAGCGCGTCCCCCCACGACCGATCGCCCCCGGCGACATCGTCACCAGGCACTCACCCACCCTCAACACCTGGGTCGCCGCACAGGTCACCCACCTCGACCCCGACAACGAGACCGCCGCCGTCCTCACGCTGGACTGGACCGGCCCCGAACCCGCCACCGTCACCGACCTCGGCGACGTCACCCCCCTCGTCCTGACCCACCACGCCTGGAACGGCGGCGTCGAACACTGCCACTACGAGTGGGTCCTCCCCCGCGGCTTCAAGGTCATCGGCACCCTGCCCCTCCTCCGCGACCAGCCACCGAACGCCTACTCCCACGGCTGGGGCGTCGACGACCAGCTCGCCCGCCAACGGCACTGGGACACCGGCGACCACGGGGACCTGCCACAACCCTGGAAGGCCACCCGCACCGCCGCCGAACTCGACCACGCTCCCGAGATCACGGACCTGACCGTCCGGCAGATCACCACGCTCGACTGCGGCCTCCTGGTCGAGCACCACCCCCACCTCACCGACCTGTCCCTGCACGGCGACCTCGGCCTCCTGACCGCCGCCGAACGCCTCAACGAACTCCCGTCCCTCCAGCGACTCCACATCGTGAACCTGTTCGGGATGACCCGACACGACCGCCTGCTCCCCGAACGCGTCCCCGCCCTGGAATCACTGCTCCTGAGCGGCATCCCCACCGAATACGCCACCGCGATGCGCACGACCTGGAAACCCCAGATCCCCCACGGCGTCCACGTCGACATCCGCCGCGCCCGCAAACCCGAATGGGTCGCCGAGAACCGCGACAACCCCCTCCGCGACTGGGACGGCCGCGAACACATCGGCCGCACCCGCTACACCAAGGCCGTCGCCCAGTACAGGAAGACCCGGCGAGCGGTCCTGGAAGCCCTCACCACCGACGACCCGCAACGCCTGGTCGAGATCGGCCGCGAGTACGGCGAGGCGTTCAACGCCCTCGACCGCCGCACCGGCTTCATCGAGACCGTCGAACGCGAGGAACTCTTCACCGCCCTGGACCACCTGGTGAACCAGGCCGAAACCACCCTCGCCCAGGATCTGACCTGGGCGAGGGAAAGCCTCCTCGCAGGCGTGGAGCAAGTCCGCGACTGGTGACCGGGCCTGCCGGGTCTCAGCTTCGTTCGGCCAGGCGTCGCCGCAGAGGCTCGTAGTCGTGGTCGGGGAACAGCACGGGGAAGAGTTCGAGCATTTCCGCCATGTCGGCTCGGAAGTACTCCCTGTCGTCCTCATCGAGTGAAGTGATGTCGCAGAACAGTTTCTGCCAGCCGTAGACCCCTTTGGTGATCGCCAGATTCCGGAGGTACCCGCAGTAGTCGATGTCCATCCTGAGCCCCTTGTAGGGCGCGATTTCGGGATGGTAGTACCAGAGCTCGGGCATGGGCTCGTCCGGGCTAACGCGCAGGGCCACCCACTCCCCCGTCCCCGTCACGGGGTGGCCGTCGAACGGGCGCAGCTCCGACCACCGCTGCCGCTCGTCCGGCGTCAGCGTCTCCTCAAGGGGATGGCCGTGCGCCTTCTCGGCGAGGGCCTGGTGGAGGTTCACCACGCTGAACTCGCCGCCGAGCTCCCTCGGAGAGTCCAGGGACCAGCAGGCCGAGATCTCATCGAAACGGCAGAGCCCCTCCTTGAACCTCGGGTCAAGGACGGTGCCGGCCGCCTCGGACAGGGCGGCGACTTCCGCTTCGATGTCCTCATGCTCCACATGGACGTCGCCTCGCCGCCATTCGAGGTCCTCCGCACCGGAGGCTTCCCGGAGTTCGAGAAGCGCCTTTTCCAGTAGCCGTTCAGTGACCGTCAGGCCGCTCATGACCGCTCCGTTCCTGCGACGTTCGAGCCTTGGACAGGAGGTCCGGCAAGGCTGCCGTTCCGGCCGGTCCAGGCGGGGGCCTTCAAACCCGAACGGGGTGCTCCGGGCGAGTTCCCACTCCCCCGGAACACCCCGGAAACCGTCCGCCGGTGGACGTCAGGTGTCGATGCGCTCCACGTCCAGCTCGCTCGCTCCGGCGATGATGAACTGGCGCCGCGGGGCGACCTCGCTGCCCATCAGCAGGTCGAACACCTTGGCCGCCTCCTCGGCGTCCTCGACGCGGATGCGGCGCAGCATGCGGTAGCGCGGGTCCAGCGTCGTCTCGGCGAGCTGGTCGGCGTCCATCTCACCCAGGCCCTTGTAGCGCTGGATGGGCTCCTTCCAGCGCTGGCTCTTGCGCTCCAGCTCGACGAGCTTCTTGCGGAGCTCGGCGTCGCTGTAGGTGTAGATGTACTTGTCCTGCCCCTTCTTCGGCTTGACCAGCTCGATCCGGTGCAGGGGCGGGACCGCGGAGTACACGCGTCCCGCCTCAAGCATTGGCCGCATATAGCGGTAAAAGAGGGTCAAAAGCAGACATCTGATGTGTGCGCCATCAACGTCAGCGTCGGCCAAAATGACTGCTTTGCCATACCTTGCCGCATCAATGTCAAATGTCCGACCTGACCCGGCTCCGATGACCTGGATGATCGCGGCGCACTCGGCGTTCTTCAGCATGTCCGCGACCGACGCCTTCTGGACGTTCAGGATCTTGCCGCGGATGGGCAGCAGGGCCTGGAACTCGGAGTTGCGGGCCAGCTTCGCGGTGCCCAGGGCCGAGTCGCCCTCGACGATGAACAGTTCGCTGCGGTCGTCGGTGGTGCGGCAGTCCACCAGTTTCGCCGGGAGCGCCGAGTTCTCCAGGGCGTTCTTGCGGCGCTGGTTGTCGCGCTGGGTGCGGGCCGCGATGCGGGTCTTGGCGGCGCTGACGATCTTTTCGAGGACGGTGCGGAGTTGCTGTTTCTGGCCGCGGGAGGGGTTCTCGAAGATGGCCTTCAGTTCGTCGCCGACGACGCGGGAGACGATGCGGGTGGCGGCCGAGGTGCCGAGGATCTCCTTGGTCTGGCCTTCGAACTGCGGTTCGGGGAGGCGGACGGTGACGACGGCGGTGAGGCCTTCGAGGATGTCGTCCTTGATGACGTCCTCGTCGCCGTTCTTGAGGAGTTTGGTGGCGCGGAGCTGTTCGTTGATGACGCGGATGAGGGCGCGGTCGAGGCCGCGGACGTGGGTGCCGCCCTTGGGGGTGGCGATGACGTTGACGAACGATTTGGTGATGGTGTCGTAGCCGGTGCCCCAGCGCAGGGCGACGTCGACTTCGAGGTCGCGTTCGACGTCGGTGGGGATGAGGTGGCCTTGTTCGTCGAGGACGGGGACGGTCTCGGTGAAGTGGCCGCGGCCCTGGAGGCGGAGGACGTCGATGATGGGGGCGTCCTTGGCGAGGTAGGAGCAGAACTCGCTGATGCCGCCTTCGAAGTGGAAGGTCTCTTCGACGATCTCGTCGCCGCGTTCGTCGCGGACGTCGATGGTGAGGCCGGGGATGAGGAACGCGGTCTGGCGCATGCGGTCCATGACCAGGTCGCGTTCGATGGTGGCGCCCTGGAGGAAGATCTGCATGTCGGGCCAGAAGCGCACGCGGGTGCCGGTGGTGCGGCGGGCGACCTTGCGGATGGCGCGCAGGCCGGACTTCTTCTTGAAGCGGGCGTTGGGGCGGCCGTCGTCGGCGAACTCGCCGGGGAGGCCGCGTTTGAAGCTGATGGCGTGGGTGGAGCCGTCGCGGTCGACCTCGACGTCGAGGCGGGCGGAGAGGGCGTTGACGACGGAGGCGCCGACGCCGTGGAGGCCGCCGGAGGCGGTGTAGGAGACGCCGCCGAACTTGCCGCCGGCGTGCAGGCGGGTCATGACGAGTTCGACGCCGGGGAGGCCGGTCTTGGGTTCGATGTCGACGGGGATGCCGCGGCCGTTGTCGCCGACTTCGAAGGAGCCGTCGGCGCGCATGATGACGCTGATGTGGGTGCAGTATCCGGCCAGGGCTTCGTCGACGCAGTTGTCGACGATCTCCCACAGGCAGTGGGCGAGTCCGCGGCTGTCGGTCGAGCCGATGTACATGCCGGGACGCTTGCGCACGGCCTCCAGGCCTTCGAGCACCGAGAGGTGCCGGGCGCTGTAGCCCTGCTGGTCGTCGGTCGTCGGTTCAGCTGCGGTGGCGGTCAACTGCGTGTGCTCCTCGGGGGTCGGACGTCGGCCAAGAGGTTACCTCCGGGCACTGACAGTCCTTCACAAGGCTCGCCGCCCGTGGGAGGGCGGCGGGTCGTTCGGTGGGTGGATTCCGCGGTCTCCACCCGTGGGCGGGTGTTCGGCGCGGTCCGTGTTCCTAGTGTCCAGATCATGGCATACACCATCAGTGTGCGCGGTCTGCGCAAGAGGTACGGCGGTGTGAACGCGGTGGACGGTATCTCGTTCGACGTGGCCGCGGGTGAGTTCTTCGGGATCCTGGGGCCGAACGGGGCGGGCAAGACGACGACCCTGGAGATCATCGAGGGGTTGCGGCGGGCTGACGGGGGCGAGGTGTCGGTCCTGGGGCTGGCGCCGTGGCCGCGTGATCCTCGGTTGCTGCCCCGGATCGGGGTGCAGTTGCAGGCGTCGTCGTTCTTCGAGCGGTTGACGGCGCGTGAGCAGTTGCGGACGTTCGGGTCGTTGTACGGGGTGCCGGGGCGGCGCGCGGACGAGATGTTGGAGTCGGTGGGTCTGGCGGGGAAGGCCGACACGCGCGTGGAGGCCCTGTCGGGCGGGCAGGCGCAGCGGTTGTCGATCGCGTGTGCGCTGGTGCACGACCCGGAGGTGGTGTTCCTGGACGAGCCGACGGCGGCGCTGGATCCGCAGGCGCGGCGGAACCTGTGGGACGTGCTGCGGGCGATCAACACCGGGGGTCGGACGATCGTGCTGACCACGCATTCCATGGACGAGGCGGAGGTCCTGTGCGACCGGGTCGCGATCGTGGACGCGGGTCGGGTGCTGGAGCTGGGTCCTCCGGCGGCGCTGGTGCGGGGGTTGGACGCGCCGGCGCGGGTCAGCGTGGCGGCGGGGGTGCTCACGGCGTCGGAGGCGTTGTCGCTGCCGGGTGTGGACGGGGCGGAGGACGACGGCGTCTCGCTGACCGTCCAGACGCGGGATCCGTCGGCGGTGGTGGCGGCGCTGGCGGCGCGGGGCGCGCTGGCGGGTGTGGGGATCCGTGGCGCGACGTTGGAGGACGTGTTCCTGGAGCTGACCGGACGGGAGTACCGGGCGTGAACGGGGTGGGTGGTCTGAGGAGTCTTTCGTGGGCGTTGTTCGCGGGGTTCGTGCGGGATCGGGGGGCGTTGTTCTTCACGGTGCTGTTCCCGCTGTTGTTCCTGGTGGTGTTCGCGGGGGTGTTCGGGCACCAGTCGACGCCGAAGGTCAGGGTCGTCCAGGTGGGGGCGGCGCCGGTGCTGGAGCAGGCGGTCGGGCGGGCCGGGCGGGCGTTGACCGACACCCTGGCGGTCGAGCGTGGCGGTGACCGGGCGGCGGCGCTGAGGAAGGTCGCCGAGGGGGACGCGGACGCGGTGGTGGAGCAGCACGGGGACGTGCTGGTGGCGCACTACTCGGTGGCCGATCCGGTGAAGGCGGGGACGGTGCGGGGCCTGCTGGGCTCGATCGTGCAGAGTGCCGACGTCGCCGCGTCGGGGAGGGAGCCCCGGTTCTCGCTGCGGTCCCAGCGGGTGGAGGACGAGTCGCTGGGCGCCGTGCAGTTCTTCACGCCGAGCCTGCTGGGGTGGGCGCTGGCGTCGGCGGGTGTGTTCGGGGCGTCGCAGACGCTGGTGACGTGGCGGACGCGGGGTCTGCTGCGGCGGCTGCGGTTGTCCCCGGCGCCGGTCTGGACGTTGTTCGGGGCGCGGGTGGTCGTGAGCGTGGCCGTGGCGCTGCTGCAACTGGCGGTGTTCCTGGGGGTGGCGTCGCTGCCGTTCTTCGGGTTGCGGCTGCAGGGGGCGTGGTGGATGGCGGTTCCGCTGGTTGTGGCGGGTGTGCTGGCGTTCCTGGCGATCGGCATGGTCATCGGGGCGTGGGCCGGACGCAGGAGTCCGCGCAGACGGTGACCCAGCTGGTGGTGCTGCCGATGGCGTTCCTGGGCGGGTCGTTCTTCCCGTTGGACGGGGCTCCGGGATGGATGCGAACTCTTTCCCATGTCTTCCCCCTGGGTTACCTGAACGAGGGAATGCTGAACGTGATGGGTCGCGGCCTGGGCGCCGGGAGCGCCGTGCCGCAGCTGGTGACCCTGCTCGGGATCGCGGCGGTGGGGGCGGTCGTGGCGGCGCGAATGTTCCGCTGGGACGACTCCTGACCCCCGAATGAGTGTGACCTCGGTCACTATTGGCCGCATTCTGCTCTGGGCGTACGCGGAACCAGGTTGGGAACGTCCTGGTCGGGTTAGATGTTGTCCTAAGTACCGACCCCGAGCATGAGGAAGGTGCCGTGACTGGAGCCCTTGCCCCGACCAAGCCGTTGACCGTCGCCGACCGTTGCGACCGTTGCGGCGCCCAGGCCTACGTCCGAGCAGTCCTTGTAGGCGGCGGCGACCTTCTGTTCTGCGCCCACCACGGACGCAAGTACGCAGAGGCGCTCCGTGCGAACGGGGCCGACATTCAGGACGAGAGCGACCGGCTTCGCGAAACCCCGGCGGCCGCGGCCGTCGAGGAGCGGTAGCCCTTACATAAAAGAATCCGGGAACGGCGGTCATCGGCGACGATGGCCGCCGTTCACCTTTCCTATCCTGGGGTGCGGCCCGGTTGAAGCGTGGCCGTATTCACCGGATTCGGGGGGACCGTGCACATTCTGCTGCCGCCATCGGAGAAGAAGTCCGTCGCGCAGGACGGGTCGCCGCTGGACCCGGCGGCGCTCAGTTTCCCGGAACTGCGTCCCACGCGGGAACGGATGCTGGACGCGCTGGCGGAGGTGAGCCGGCGCGGGGACGCCCCGGAGGTGCTGGGGCTGCCCGCGGGCCAGGCGGCCGAGGCCCTGGCGCGGAACCGGGCGCTGCGTGAGGCCCCGGCGCTGCCGGCGGCCGAGCTCTACACCGGCGTGCTCTATGACAACCTCGCGATCGGCGAGCTGGATCTCGAACGCGCCGCCGAGCAGATCGTGATCTTCTCCGGGCTGTGGGGCGCGCTGCGGCTCACCGACCGGATCCCGCCCTACCGCCTGGCGATGGGCGTGACGCTGCCCGGGAAGGGCCGGGTCTCGGCCGTGTGGCGCCCCGCCCTGAAGGAGGCGCTGCGCCCGGACGGCCTGGTCGTGGACATGCGTTCGGGCCCGTACATGGCCGCGTGGAAGGCGCCCCGGCCCGCGGTGGCGGTGCGGGTGTTCCGGGAACGCATCCTGGACGGCGTTCCCCAGCGCACCGTGGTCAGCCACATGGCCAAGGCGACGCGGGGAAGGGTCGCCCACGACCTGATCAAGGCCGGGGCGTCCCCGGAGACCCCCGAGGAACTGCTCAAGGCCGTGACGGACCTCGGGTACGCCGCCGAGCTGGACGGCGCCCACCTCGACGTGATCCTTCCCGGCTGATCCCGAAGGGCAGGGGCCCCGTTCCGGTCGTCCGGAACGGGGCCCCTGCCGTCACACGTTCGTTCGCGAGTACCGATCAGTCCAGGTAGTCGCGCAGGACCTGGGAGCGCGACGGGTGGCGCAGCTTCGACATGGTCTTGGACTCGATCTGGCGGATGCGCTCGCGGGTCACCCCGTACACCTTGCCGATCTCGTCCAGCGTCTTGGGCTGGCCGTCGGTGAGGCCGAACCGCATCGACACCACGCCCGCCTCGCGCTCGGACAGGGTGTCCAGCACCGAGTGCAGCTGCTCCTGGAGCAGGGTGAAGCTGACCGCGTCGGCCGGGACGATCGCCTCGGAGTCCTCGATCAGGTCACCGAACTCGCTGTCGCCGTCCTCGCCCAGCGGGGTGTGCAGCGAGATCGGCTCGCGGCCGTACTTCTGGACCTCGACGACCTTCTCCGGGGTCATGTCGAGCTCCTTGGCCAGCTCCTCCGGGGTGGGCTCGCGGCCCAGGTCCTGGAGCATCTGGCGCTGCACGCGGGCCAGCTTGTTGATCACCTCGACCATGTGCACCGGGATGCGGATGGTGCGGGCCTGGTCGGCCATCGCGCGGGTGATCGCCTGCCGGATCCACCAGGTGGCGTAGGTGGAGAACTTGTAGCCCTTGGTGTAGTCGAACTTCTCGACCGCGCGGATCAGACCGAGGTTGCCCTCCTGGATCAGGTCCAGGAACAGCATGCCGCGGCCGGTGTAGCGCTTGGCCAGCGACACCACCAGCCGGAGGTTGGCCTCCAGCAGGTGGTTCTTGGCGCGGCGGCCGTCCTCGGCGATCCACTCGTAGTCCTCGAGGTCCTCCTGGGACATCAGGTGGCCCTCGACGGCCAGGCGCTCCTCGGCGAACAGGCCGGCCTCGATGCGCTTGGCGAGCTCGACCTCCTGCTCGGCGTTGAGCAGCGGGACCTTGCCGATCTGCTTGAGGTAGTCCTTGACCGGGTCGGCGGTGGCGCCGGCGGCGGCGATCTGCTGCGCCGGGGCGTCCTCGTCGTCGTCGCCGAGGACGAAGGCCTCCTCGTCGGTCTTGGCGGGCGGCTCGTCGGGCTTGGCGGCCTTGACGGCGACGGGCGCGGCGGCCTCCTCGACCTCTTCCTCCTCGACCTCCACCTCGACCTCCGGCTCGTCCTCGAGCTCCAGGTCGGTCAGGTCCAGGTCGACCTCGTCCTCTTCGAGCTCGGGGTCGTCGGCGGACTTGGCCTTCTTGGTGGTGGCCTTGGCGGCGGTCTTGGCCGGGGCGTCCTTCTTGGCCGCGGGGGCCTTGGGCTTGGCGGCGGCGGGCTTCTTGGGCGCGGCGGCCTTCTTGGCGGCACGCGGCTTGGGAGCGGCCGCCTCGTCGTCGTCGACGACGGCGGTCACCGTCTCGGGCTGCTGCTCCTTGGCGGCAGCGGCGGTCTTGGGCCTGCGCGGCTGCGTCGGCTTGCGACGCTTGGGCGCAGCGGAGTTGGCAGCGCTCACCACAACGGTCACGCCCTCCTTGCTGAGGCTCCGCAGAATGCCGGGAGCCTTCTCGACAGGGATGTCGGCTTCCTCGAACGTACGGCGTACGTCCTCGGCATCGAGGTAACCCTGGGACCGTCCACGCTCGATCAGCTGCGCGATGACGTGCTCGTGCAGATCCGAAGCTTTCGAGGTCGAGCTAGCAGGCGACACAAATACCTCTCGAACGAACGTGTGGCTTGGTTGACCCAAGTGCCCTGACGGGCCCGGCCTCACACGGGGTGGGACCACACACCGAGCGGGGCCACCCTGTGCGGGACCGCAGCGTACCCGCTCCTACTGGGGTCAAGCATTCTGGCACGGCTGCGCATTCCGCTTCGTAGTCCAACCCGGTAACACTCCACCTTAGAGGGCGCTGGGCGGTCCTTCGTACGTACTACACCGTCTCTTCGCGCTCCACGGCGGGGTTCGAACGGGCCTCAAACGGTCTTCGGCGGGACGTGCAGGGCGAGTACGGTCACATCGTCAACTTGCTCGTAACCCGCAAGCATCCGATCGACCAGGAAGTCGACGAGTCTTTCCGGATCTCCTACCACTTCAGGTGGGGCGTCGGCCGCGACGGAGACCAGTTCCTCCAGCCCGGCGTCCACCCCACGCCTACGGTTCTCCACAAGTCCATCGGAATAGAAGACCACAGTGTTGCCGGTTTCGATGGAAAAACTTGTCTGCTGGCGCTGCGAGGGCCAGCCGAGCGGGGTTCCCGGCTCGTTGGTGGAGACGCGGGCGGGGGCGTCCGGGGAGATCAGCAGGGGTGGCGGGTGACCGGCGTTGCTGAAGGCGCCCTGGCCGGTCTCGGGGTCGATGACCGCGTAGGCGACGGTCGTGAACTGCTCCTCGTCCTCGGTGGCGCTGAACAGGCGGTCCAGCCCGGCCAGGACGGCGGCGGGGCGGGGGTCGTTGAGGGCCAGGGCGCGCAGGGCGTTGCGGACGCGGCCCATCCCGGCGGCGGCGAGCACGCCCTTGCCCATGACGTCGCCCGCCGCGACGGCCAGGCGGTCGTCGGGGAGGCGGAACACGTCGTACCAGTCGCCGCCGACCTGCACGTGGCGGGTGGCGGGGTTGTAGCGGGCGGCCAGCACCATGCCGGGCAGCTGCGGCAGGGCGGTGGGCAGCAGGCTGCGCTGGAGCTCCTCGGCGGTCTTGTGCTCGCGTTCGAACAGCAGGGCGCGTTCGACGGCCAGGGCGCACTGGCCGGCGAGGGCCTCCAGGAAGACGCGCTCCTCCTCGGTGATCTCGCGGGGGCGGGTGAAGGAGAACCGCAGCGCGCCGATCGGGGCCCCGGCGGCCAGCAGGGGCAGGCCGACCCAGGCGCGTTCCTCGTTGTGCTGGGTGAACAGCTCGGCCTCGTCGCGGCCCAGCTGGAGGCGCAGCTCGTCGGGGTGCTGGGCCAGGAACGGGCGGGACTCGCGGACCGCGACCGACATGACCGTCTGGTCACTGACCCGGATGTCGTCGCGGGTGGCCGGGCGCGGGGCCGTCTCGCCGCCGGGCGGCGACGGGGTGACGATCGACAGCCGCAGCTTGTCGTCGTCCAGCAGCGCCACCGCCGAGTAGTCGGCGCCGATCGCCGACCGGCCGACCTCGGTGATCACCTGGACGACCTGGGAGACGGTGAGCGCCTCGGCGAGCATGGAGGTGGCCTGCTGGAGGCGGGCGGTGCGCAGCGCGGCGGCCGACAGCTGCTCGGTGAGGCGGCCGCGCATCTCCTCGGCCTCCTTCTGCCCGGTCACGTCGGTGTTGGCGCCGACCCACTCGATGACCTCGTCGCCCTGGCGGATCGGGACGGCGCGCACGTCGAAGTGGCGGTGGCCGCCGGACCGGGTGCGGATGCGGTAGCCGGTCTCGAAGACGCGCTCGTCGGCGACGCACTCGTTCCAGATCGCCTCGACGCGGGCGCGGTCGTCGCCGTGGACGACCGCGAGCCAGCCGCCGGCGGCGTAGTCCTCGGGGGTCTGGCCGGTGATGGCGCGCCACTCGGGGGCGTCGTCCAGCGGCCGCCCGTCCGGGCCGGTCACCCACACGACCTGGGAGGAGGCCTCGACCAGGGAGCGGTACCGCTGCTCCTTGCGGCGGATGATCTCCTCGGCGCGGCGGCGCTCGGTGACGTCGTGGGCGGTCAGCGCGACGCCGCGCACGGCGCCGTCGGCGGCGCGGACCGGCAGCCACAGGCACGACAGGACGCGGTCGCCGGGGCCGAGGCCGCCGGCGGTGCCGAGGGGCAGCGGCGCGGCGAGGCCGCCACCGCCGGCGTTCCCGGCGTGCTCGGCGTGCTCGGGATTCTCGGTGTCGGCGGGCTTGTCGGCCCCCGCGGAGACGATCAGGTCGGTCTCCAGCGGCGCGCCCTCGCCCGCCAGGACCTCGCGCAGCGCGGCCTCGACCTCGGCGGCCAGGGCCTCGGGCAGCGCCTGGGCGGGGGTGTGGCGCTCCAGGCCGGCGCCGGACACGCCGAGCAGCCCGGCCAGCGCCTCGCCGGCGCGGCGGCAGCGCAGCTCCGTGTCGAAGTACGCGATCCCCGCGGGGGCCTGCTTCATGAGGGCGGAGTACAGGGCGTCGTCGAACGCGTCCATGTCTGGGCCCTCCACCGCAGAGGTCCGGGGATGCGGAACGGACGTCTCGGTGCTCATGGACAACACCTCCGCCCCAGGGGGTTCCGCACCGCGCGGCAAGTTTTCATCACTATGCGTGAATGGGAGCAGGCTAGCGCTCCCGCCTCCATCACAACACCGGTCGGAGTCAGGTTCTCATCATCCCGATGGTTGGCCGTGGACGGAAGGGCTGACGGACATCTGTGTCGCGTCGCGTCCCAGTGTCGTGCGCCGGTCCGCCCCGGTCGGCAAAGAAGGGGTAAAGAACCTCCGGACCACCCGGCGGCGGCCTTCTCGGCCTTCGCCGCCTTGGCGGCGGCCTCGGCCTCCTGCTCGAACGCCCGCACCTTCGCCGGCGCCTCGGGCCGCACGCCGTACCGCTTGCCCGGCAGCGCCAGGAAGATCTGCGCCTTCCGCCTGCCGAAGCCGGGCAGCGCGTGCGTGCGCGACAGCTTGGATCTGACGGATCAGATCTGACGGAAGTCTTACCGGCGGGGTCTGGGCGTGGCGGGCGGGGGCCCGTGGTGTTGTGATGGGGGTGTGGACGAAGCTGGGCGGCCCGTCGGGCGGCGCGTGGTGCTGGGGATGCTCGGGCTCGGCGCGGTCGGGGTCGTGGTGGGCGCGTCGGTGCAGGACGGCGTGAACCGGGCGGTCGCGCCGGTCGCGCCGCTGGGCGACCTGCTGCCGGCGGCGGGCGGGTTCCGGTTCTACTCGGTGGTGCCGTCGGTGCGGCGGCGGTCGGCCGCCGAGCACCGGATCACGGTGGGCGGGCTGGTGGAGCGGCCGCGCGCGTTCGCGATGGCGGACCTGGCGCGGCTGCCGCAGACGCGGATCACGCGGGACTTCCAGTGCGTGACCGGGTGGCGGGTGCCGGACGTGGCGTGGTCGGGGGTGGCGCTGCCGGACCTGCTGGACGCGGTCGGGGCGTCGGCGCGGGCGCGGGCGGTGCTGTTCCGGTCGTTCGACGGGGTCTACACCGAGTCGCTGACGCTGGAGCAGGCGCGGCGGCGCGACGTGCTGGTGGCGACGGGGATGCGGGACGGGCCGGTCGGCCACGACCACGGCGGGCCGGTGCGGCTGCTGGTGGCGCCGATGTACGGCTACAAGTCGCTCAAGTGGCTGGGCGGGATCGAGGTCGTCGACCGCGTGGTGCCCGGGTACTGGGAGGAACGCGGATATGACGTCGACGCGTGGGTCGGGCGGTCCAACGGACGCGACGACCGGCCCACCTGAGCTGATCGAGCGGTTCACGCGGGCCGAACGGTGGGTCCACCACGCGCTGGCGCTGCTGATGCTCGGGTGCCTGGTGACGGCGGCGCTGCTGTACTTCCCGCCCCTGTCGGCTGCGGTGGGGCGGCGCGGCTTGGTCAAGACGGTGCACCTGTGGTGCGGGTTCGCGCTGCCGGCGCCGGTGCTGCTGGGGCTGGCGTCGCGGGCGTTCCGGGCGGACCTGCGGCGGCTGGACCGGTTCGCGCCGCACGACTGGGCGTGGCTGCGGCGGCGCGACCGGCGCGCGACGGTCGGCGGGCGGGGCGTGCTGCCGGTCGGCAAGTTCAACGCCGGGCAGAAGCTGAACGCGGCGTTCACCGCGGGCGCGGTGCTGGTGCTGCTGGGCACCGGGGCGATCATGGCGTTTCCGGGGCCGTTCCCCGACCGGTGGCGGACGGGCGCGACGTTCGTGCACGACTGGCTGTTCCTGGCCGTGCTGGTCGTGACCGCCGGGCACCTGTGGGAGGCGTCGCGGGACCGCGGGGCGCTGGCCGGCATGTGGTCCGGGAGGGTCGGCCGCGACTGGGCGGCACGCCACCACCGGGGGTGGCTGGAGGGACCACCGGGAGAGTGACCGGCGAACACTATGTGGAATCTTCTGGTCCCGACCTGGGGAGGTCTTGACTCTGCCGGGGAAAGGGTTGGAATGAGCACGAGGCGCGGACCCGGCGGCCTCCGATCGGGGTCGGCGCCTTGACCCGGCGGTCCATTCCGTCCGCCGGTCCCTGCGGCGCGGAGGTAGTGCGCTGATGCCTGCATTGGCCGACCACCGGAGCGAGACACGCCAGGTGCTCGCCCGGCGGCTGGCGGCCGAGTTCATGACCTTCACCGTGGACGCCGTCGAGCGATGCGTCGCCGACGTTCAGGCCGTCATGACCCATCTGGGCGTCAACCCCACCCCGGCACTGGTGGAGCGTATGGCGCGTGAGCACCTGATCGGCATGGTCAAGTCCGAGCCCCCGTCGGGGCGGGCGGCCGGGCCCTGGGGCGGTGCGCTGCCCGGGCACGTCCCGCACCGCGCGGACGGCGGCGCCGGCGGCACCGGGAAGGGCGGCGTCGACGGCTGACGACTGTCGCGATCCGTCCCAATTCGGCCGCACGGCGGCGTCCTGGGCAACGCCCGGCGACGGATCTGCGAAGCTATAGAGGTGAGTTCGCGCAGCCCCCGCCGTTCCTCCGGCGACCCCGCGCGGGATCGCCGCGAGCCCCCCGGCGAGGTCTCGGCGATCTTCGACGGGATGCTGCGGCACGCCCGCGAGCTGCTGGCCGTGCGCTCCCCGCTGGACGCCGAGCTGATCGTCAGCGAGATCCTCGGGTCGTGGTGGGGGCACCGGATGCCGGGCGGGGACGTCGAGGAGGTCATCGGCGAGGCGCTGATCGGGCACGCCGCGCGGGCCGGGACGCCCGCCGCCCTGGCGCTGCTCACCGGGATCGCCAACCTCGGCACCCGGCGGCAGGAGGTCCTCGCCGAGCAGGCCGCGCTGGAGCTGATGGAACGCGGCGTCGCCCGCCCCGGCTGGGCCGAGCACGTCGGCATGGTCACCCCCGAGCAGTGTTACGTCTCCCGCGACGTGTACGGCGACCAGGAGTCGGTCGTGTGCACGTTCACCTACGGCGGGGCCGACCGGCACGCGCTGGTGGTCCTGGTGGACCGCAACAAGGCCGAGCCGGTGCCGAACGCCCCGGCGCGTTCGGGCCGCCCGCCCGCGCCGGGGATGGTGCGCGACGCGTGGGTGTCGTCGCGGGTGGACAAGCTGCTGGAGCACTGCCGCCGGGAGAGCCGCGAGAACCCGCTGATGCGGTTCGAGGAGGTCGATCCGCGCGACACGCGGGCGCTGCTGCAACGGGCGCTGGAACGCACCGACGCCGTCGACGACCCGCCGGTCAACGAGAACTTCGGCTCCTACCACGCGTTCGTGCGGTCGCGGGTGCGGGCGCTGCCGCCCGGCGGCAGGGTCCCGGCGCCCGCCGTGCACGGCCACGACCGGCGCGCCACGCTCGCCGCGCGGTTCCTGGCGTCCGACGAGGCCGAGGAGCTGTCGGACCGGTCGGCGGCCAGCCGCTGCGTGGACCGGATCATCGACTACGGGTGCGCCCACGACTTCGGGCGGCCGCTGCGGGTGTCGCCGCTGAAGGCCGAGATGTTCCTGCTGGACTGGCTGCCGCGCAAGGTGCTGCTGTCCAGGGCCGAGCAGGAGGCCGTGCCGCACGTGCTGGCGGCGTGGGTGCGGTGGGCGGGCAAGCGCACCGGGCTGCCCGAGGAGGGCGTGCGCGCGACGCTCGACGCCGTCTGGGACGCCACCGCCAAGTTCGCCGAGTCCTACCGCGACCCGTCGGCGTTCGGGCTGGACCGGGAGATCGTGGACCGGCTGCTGCCGGACGGGGACCTGGAGGCGCTGCCCCGGCGGGCGTTCACGCTGCCGTTCCTGTCGGGGACGCACCGGCTGCCGGGACGGCACGGCAAGCACGGCAGGGTCGATCTGACCAAGCTCGACCCCGGCGACCCCGGCGACCGCCGCATCCTGCTGGAGTTCGAGCACCCCGGCGCCGACGAGGCCCACCTGGACGCCCACGAGCGGCTCGCCGGGCGGTTGTGGGACGGCGACCCGCCGCAGCTGTGGGAGACCGCCCAGGCGCTGCTGGACGTCGGCTACGAGCGCCACGAGATCCTCCACAGGCTGATCGACGTGCTGGAGCGGCACGGTCACGATCCGCAGGGGCTGCGCGACGCGCTACGTGTGCTGCGTCACGAACCGCCACCTGAGTGACGTCCGGTTTGCCAGAAAGCGTCCGGGGCGACAATCATCGGGATCTCTGGCATGGGGCGTACGGGGGACCGGGGGACGTCCCCGGGGCTGAGGGAGTGATCTTGTTGGAGTGGTCCGAGTTCGCCCGGCGGCTGGGACGTGAGCTGGCGGCGCTCGACACCGACACCATCCTCATCGTGCGCGAGCGCGAGGAGAGCCGGCACTACGTCCAGGCCATGCGCGAGCCGGACCGGCTGTACGCCGAGGCCGTCAGCAACAACTTCCTGGACGGGCCGCTGCTGCTCACCCTCGCCGACGAGGAGGTCATGAGCGACGCCGGGTGGCGCCCGCCCGGCGAACCCGCGCCGCGCAACTGGTGGACCGAGCTGCCCGCGTTCGCCGGCCCCGAGGACCACGGCCGCCTCGCCGACGTCATGGTCACCGCGCTGCGCGACGTGCAGGGCGTGCGGCGGCCCTCGGACCTGGTGTACGAGTCGTTCCACCGGCACGGCACCGGGCTGATCGAGCTGCCGGACTTCGGGATCGACGTCGCCGACCCCGGCCGGGTCGAGCACGTCCGGCCCGCGACCGGCGAGCTGCCGCCCCTGGTGGAGGCCCCGCCGCCGCCCGCCGGGACCGGCGCCGTCCCCCACGCGAACGGGGCGGTCCCGGCGTTCGGGGAGACGTTCACCGCGCCCGCGCCGGACCTGCCCGACGAGCTGGAGCCGCTGCTGGCCGACGCCAAGCAGCGCGCCGACCACGCCACCTACTTCGAGCTGCTGCTGACGGCCGCGCTGGTGATCCCCGCCCCGGCCGTGCCCGGCGCGGGCCTGCCGACCACCACGATCGGGTCGGGCGTCTACGTCACGGTGTTCACCTCGCCGCAGGCGCTGGCCGCCGCCCATCTGCTGCTGCCCGGAACGCCGCTGAGCTGGCAGAACACCTCGTTCGGGGCGCTGCTGGCGGTGTGGCCGGATCCGGCCTGGCAGCTGGCGGTCAACCCGGGCCTGCCCAGCGAGGTGCACCTGGACGTCGCCACGGTGACCCGCCTGGACAAGCAGCAGCGCACCGCCCCCACGCCGGAACCGCCCGCGACGCCTCCGGTGGCCCCGCCGACGGCGCAGGCGATGCCGCCTCAGGTGGAGCCTCCGACGGTACCGCCGGTGACGCCTTCGGTGGAGCCCCCTGTGGCGCCCCTCGCGGAGGCCCCGGTGGCGCCTCCCGTGGAGCCTCTGGTGGCGCCCCCCGTGGAGCCCCCGGTGCCGCTCCCCCTGGAGGCCCTCGCGGAGCCCCCGGTGGCCGAGGAGCCCGTTCCCGCGCTGCCCTACGGCGCGCCCACCGAGCCCGAGCCCGCCGCAGTACCCCCGGTGCCGCCCGTGCCGCCCGCGCCTCCGGGGCCGCCGGTCATCCGGCCGTCGCAGGGCACCCGGATGTGGCAGGCCACCGACGACGGCGAGCTGCTCGTCGCGGTCTACGACGCGATCGGCGGGGTCTGGACCCCGGTCCGCACCGACCTGGCCTCCACGCTCGGCACCGAATGAGCCGGGGCCGGGTCCCGCGGGCCCGGCCGGGCGGCTAACTTCTGGTACGTCAGGTCGAGCACGCGAGGGTTGGGACCCATTGGACTGGAACGACTTCGCCGAACGGCTGGCCGTCGAGCTGATGCGGCTCCCGGCCCGGTCGTTCCTGATCGTGCAGGGGCCCGGCGGCCTGCCCTACACGCAGGCGATGCGGGCGGACGACGTGCTGGACGCCGAGGCGGTCGGCAGCGCGTTCCTGCCCCGGCCGCTGTCGGGACGGCAGGAACGGCGGCTGGCCGGGCTGGGATGGCGACCGCCCGACGACGACGCGCGGCGCAACTGGTGGGACCGCGCCCCCGCCGACGACGCGTTCACCGAGGCGTGCGGGCGGCTGGCGGCGCGGATGGTGGCGGCGTTCCGCGACGTGTACGGGGTGCGCACGCCGCTGGAGCTGGTGTACCAGGCCGGCCGGACCGGGGGCGGGGCGCTGGCGCTGCCGGGCCTCGGCATCCCGGTGGCGATCCCCGAGGCGGAGCGGACGCCGGGCAGCGCCGCCGAGGCCGACCTGGAGGCGGCGCTGGCCGCCGCCCGCGAACGCGGTGACCAGCGGCGGTACCTGGAGCTCCTGGCGGGCGTCACGCTGTGCCTGCCCGCCCCGGGCGACCCGTCGGCGGCCGGGGACCGGTACGCGACGGCCCGGTTCGGCGACGGGACGTTCGTGCTGGCGTTCACCTCGCCGGAGGCGATGGACCGGTCGCTGCGCGGCCAGGCGGTCCACCACCGGCCCGCGACGCTGGAGCGGCTGGCCCGGGACTGGCCGCATCCGGACTGGCGGCTGGCGGTGAACCCGGGACTGCCGAGCGCGGCCTACCTGGACGCGTCCGCGCTGCTGCTCCTCCAGCCGGCGCCGCCCGCCGCCGAACCGCCGCTCCCCGAACCTCCGCCCGCCGAACCTCCGCCCGCCGAACCGCCGGTCGCCGCCGGGCCGTCGGCCGCCGAACGGCCGGTGGCCGGAAACGGTCACGTTCCGTCCGCGCGGCCGTCCGCTCCGCAGCCACCCCCCTCCCCCGCGGCGGAGCCGGAGGACACCGCGACCGTCGACGACGGCGGCGCGGTCGTCATGCAGAAGGTGATCCGGCCCGACCACGTGGCGCACTACCTGGACGGCGGCTACGACCGCGTCGCCGGGTACGTGCACCGGCTGGGCGACGTGCTGGAGCTGGACACCCCGGCCAAGCTCGTGCGCGGGCTGGGGCTGGTGTACGAGGGGACGCCGTTCTCGTCCGCCGACGAGGCGGTCCACGTGATCCGGTGGCCCGCGGCCAAGCCGGAGCTGTTCCGGACGCCGCTGGGCGGGATCGACGAGTGGAGCATGGGGATCATCCCGGGCGGGTGGGTCATCGAGAAGGCCCCGTTCCCGGGGTCGGGATACGCGCCCGGCGACGGGTCCGCGATCCCCGAATTCAAGATCAACAGTCAGCGGCTGCCGCACGGCGCGCGGATGTACCGGATCCACGCGTCGGGACGGGTGACGCTGGTGGCGACGTTCGACGCCGACCTGCGGCAGTGGCGGATCCGGCTGCCCCAGGCCCCGGCCGGCGCGCCGCCCGCGGGCCCGGCGGCGGGCGCCGGGGAGGGACGATGAGCATCCGGCACGGGTTCTACGCGCGGTGGAACGGCGCCGAGTACGAGGCCAGCCCGGACGGCGCGCGGGTGCGGCTGTACCGGTCCGGGCCCGCCGAGGGGTTCGCCGAGGTGGGGCCGGAGCGGCACGTGCGGGTCGTCCCGGCGGCCGAGGTGGAGCGCCTGTCGTACGTGAGCACCTACTGCCGGTGGCGCGACGAGCCGTTCGTGGTGCTGGGCGAGCACGACGGGTGGCTGCGCGTGGAGTACACCGGCGGGAGGTTCCCCGTCGCCGAGCGGATGGGGCTGGAGCCGTTCGACCGGGGCGTGTACCAGGCGTGGGCTCCGGCGGACGAGGTCGAGGACCTGCACGAGGAGGCCGTCTAAGACCTCGTTTCGAGGGCATAACGGGCGGCATGTCACAGCCGTCCGTCCTCACCCCCACCCAGGCCCGCGCGCTGTTCCGGACCGGCGCGCAGGCCGCGACGACCAGCGGATGGTGCCGGGGCTACGCGCAGGCGAACCTGCTCGCCGTGCCGCGGGACCTGGCGTTCGACACGCTGCTGTTCGTCCAGCGCAACCCCGACGCGTGCCCGCTGCTGGAGGTCACCGACCCCGGCGACCCGCACCCGCGCGAGGTCGCGGCCTCCGCCGACCTGCGCACCGACCTGCCCGCCTACCGCGTGTACGAGAACGGCGCGCCGGTCGCCGAGGTCGCCGACGCGACGGGGTACTGGCGCGACGACCTGGTGGCGTTCCTCATCGGATGCAGCTTCGGGTTCGAGGCGGCGCTGTCGGCGGCGGGCGTCCCGGTGCGGCACATCGGCCAGGACCGGAACGTGGCGATGTACGTGACGGACCGGCCGTGCGTCCCGGCGGGGCGGCTGTCGGGCCCGCTGGTGGTGTCGATGCGGCCGGTCCCGCCCGCGATGGTGGACGCCGCCGTCGAGGTCAGCGCGCGGCGTCTGGGGACGCACGGGCCGCCGGTGCACGTGGGCGACCCGGCGGCGCTCGGCATCGCCGACCTGGCGCGGCCCGACTTCGGGGACCCGGTGGAGTTCGCGCCCGGCGACGTGCCGGTGTTCTGGGCGTGCGGGGTGACGGCGCAGGCGGTGGTGCTGGCGGCGAAGCCGGAGTTCGCCATCACGCACTCGCCGGGGCGGATGTTCGTCACCGACGTGTCCGACGCCCCGCCCGTGCCCGACGCGCCGCTGTGAGCGGGTGGTAGACCTGTCCCATGGCGGTCATCGACATCAACGCCGACCTCGGCGAGGGGTTCGGCATCTGGCGGCTGGGCGACGACGAGGCGTTGCTGGAGGTGGTGACCAGCGCGAACGTCGCGTGCGGTTTCCACGCCGGGGACCCCCTGACGATGCGGCGGGTGTGCGCGGACGCCGTCGCGCGCGGCGTGACGATCGGCGCGCAGGTGTCCTACCGGGACCTGGCCGGTTTCGGTCGCCGCGCGATGGACGTCGCGCCCGCCGAGCTGACCGCCGAGGTGCTGTACCAGATCGCCGCGCTGGACGGCATCGCGCGGACCGAGGGCGGCCGGGTCGCCTACGTCAAGCCGCACGGCGCGCTCTACAACCGGGTCGTCGGCGACGCCGGGCAGGCGCGGGCGGTGGCCGACGCGGTGCGCGCCTACGACCCGGCGCTGCCGCTGCTGACGCTGCCGGGCTCGGCGGTGTACGAGGCGGCCGAGGACCTGACGGTGGTGGCCGAGTGCTTCGCCGACCGCGCCTACACCCCCGAGGGGCGGCTGGTGTCGCGGCGCGAGCCGGGCGCGGTGGTCCACGACACCGACGCGGTCGTGGAGCGCGCGGTGCGGATGGCGACGGACGGGACGGTGGTCGCCGTCGACGGCTCGGTGGTGAGGCTCGACGCCCGGTCGGTCTGCGTGCACGGCGACACCCCCGGCGCGGTGGAACTGGCCCGCGCAGTCCGCTCCGCCCTGGAGGCGGCGGGGGTGACCCCGCGGCCGTTCGCCTGAGGACATGCCGCAACGGGCCGGGCCGCCGCGCCGGGGGCCGGGACGGTGGAGCGTCGCCTGGTCCGGTCGGCCGCCCGGCGGTGCCCGCCGAGGCGCTGGAGATGCCGCGCCGGAAGTCGCCGCGCACGGCCGTTCCGCCTCGGGCACGGACGTTCCGCCTCAGGTGAGGGCGCCGTCCCCGGGGCCGTCCAGGTGGGCGGTGTCGTTGAAGCGGCGCACGGACCAGCGTTCGCCGATCACGACCAGTTCCGAGATCGAGCAGTTGTCGGTCCCGAGGAACGCCAGCGGGCGCGCCCCGGCGGCCAGCGACAGCGCCTGGGCGATCACGCCGCCGTGGGTGAAGACCGCGACGCGTCCGCCCGGATGCGCGGCGGCGATCCGGTCGATCCCGCGCCGCACCCGCGCGGCCAGCGCCTCGTTCGACTCCGCGCCCGGGATGACGTCCCAGCGTTCCTCGGCCCACAGCCGCCGCGCCTCGGGGGCGTCCTCGGCGACCATCCTCCGGAACAGGCCGCCCTCCCAGGCCCCGAGGTGCACCTCGCGCAGGTCGGCCTCCACGCGCGGCTCGATCCCGAGCCGCCGGACCAGCGGCGCGGCGGTCTGCGCGGTGCGCCGCAGCGTGGTCACGTAGACGGCGTCGAGGCGTTCCCCGGCGAGCCGGGCGCAGACGCGCTCGGCCTGCCGGTGCCCCTCCGCCGCCAGCTCGGGGTCGGCGTGCCCGCCGACCAGCGGGAACGGCGCGTCGGCCCGCGCCGCCCGCGACGCCCCGTGCCGCACCAGCAGCACCGTCACCGCGCCCGCGGGAGGCCGGTAGCGCTCCTGCCGGTACTCGATCACCTCGTCCCGCCCGCCCACACCCGCACCCTACGGTGGTCTACGCCGGACAAGGGAAATTGGTCCTGTCAATGTGGCGCGAACGGGCGCATCCTCTGGTCATGGGCACGTTGGTAGTGCTGGCGTTGGTCGTCGTTCTGGCGGTGTGCGGGCTCACCGGGCTGTGGGTGGCCGACTCGCGGGACGGCCGGGACTGGCGGGCGGGAGACTGGCCCTCGCGGAGGGGCTGAGGGTCACAGCAGCGGGCGTATCCGCTCCGCCTCGGCGGCCAGGGCGTCCGGGGGGACGTCCGTGAAGAGGGTGATCTTCGGTTCGCCGCCGACGGGCTCCCAGACCCCGGCGACCCTGCCCCCGTGCAGGACGACCGGGGAGATCCAGCCCGCGGTGCGGCTGACCTCCTTGCGGCGGTCGGGGGGCACCACGTTCGGGTCGCCCGTGCCCGCGCCCAGGATGTAGTGGTCGAACGGGCCCAGCAGGCGGACCGAGGACGTCGGTTCGGTGTGGAGGAGCTCGTCCAGGTGCTCGGTCAGGACCCGCATCGGGACGCCCTCGACGTCGAGGGTGGTCAACTCGTCGGCGAGGGCCTCGAACCACCCCCGCACGTCCTTCTTGCGGTTCATCTTCCGCATGAGCCAGTTGTCGAACGTGTCGGGGGTCGCGGGGCCGTGCGCGCCGAGGAACGCGCGCAGCACCGTCCGGGCGGCGTCCTCCACGTCCGGCAGCGTGTAGGGCGGGGCGGTGAACGTCACCCGCGTGCCCTGCGACGGCCCGTGGCACAGCACGCCCCACCACGCCAGCGGCTTGAGCAGCGTCCCCCAGCCCGAGCCCAGCGCCTCGGCCAGGTGCGCCGAGCCGGTCTCCTCGATGATGGCGGCGGCCAGCTCCTCGCGGGTGAGCGCGGCGCCGCCGGAGAGGGCGGCGGTCGCGGCGGCGGCGATGGCCTCCAGGTCGGCCGGGGTCGCGTTGGCCAGCTTCTGCCAGCTGGGCTTCTCCCAGTGGCGGACCACGCTCGACAGCCGCAGGTACGCGCCCGCCTCGTCGGCGGGGAGCAGGTGGAGGGTGCCGCGCATCGCCCACGTCCGGACCAGCGTCCGGTCGCGCCAGAGCGCGCGGGGGACCTCGTCCGGGTCGGGGGCGGACCGGCGTATCGCGATCGACAGCTCGGCGGCCGAGGCGACCTGCGCCTGGACGCCCGCCAGGCGGCGGGTGATGGCGAGCGCGGAGGCGTCGGCGGGTCGTTCGAGGTACTGCCGCCGCGAGCGCCACGCGAGCACCTGGGGCCAGGTCACCGAGTCCATGGCGGCATTCAACCGCAGGGGTCCGACAGTTCGGGAGGGCTCAGCCGAGGCGATGAGCCATGCCCCGCACCGCCTCGCGTACGTCCCGCACCGTCAGCGTCGTCAGGTCCTCGGCCGTCGCCGCCGGGCCCAGGGCGGCGGCGCGCAGGGCCCGGCAGGCGCACGCCTTCTCGTAGAGGGAGCGCGCGAACCGGCCGTTGCCGAGCTCGTCGACGCGGCCCTGGCCGACGACGTGCTGGAAGACCAGGGCGAGGTCGTCCAGCGCGCGTTCCTCCCAGCGGTCGCCGCTCTCCTCGGCGATGAGCTGGGCGATCTGGAGGAGCTCGTCGGGGCCGTAGGACGGGAAGTCCACGCGGACGTCGAACCGGGACGCCAGGCCGGGGTTGCTCGACAGGAAGCGGTCCATGTCGCCGGGGTAGCCCGCCAGCACCACCACCAGGCGGTCGCGGTCGTCCTCGGCGCGTTTCAGCAGCGTCTGCACCGCCTCCATGCCGAACGCGTCGCCGCCGCCGTAACCGGGATTGTCGAGCGCGTACGCCTCGTCCACGAACAGCACCCCGCCGAGCGCCGAGTCGACCAGCCGGTTCGTCTTGAGGGCGGTGGAGCCGAGGTGCTCGCCCACCAGGTCGGCGCGCTGGGCCTCCACGACCGAGGGCCGCGCCAGCAGGCCCAGCGCGGCGAACACGCTGCCCAGCACGCGCGCCACGGTCGTCTTGCCGGTGCCGGGCGGCCCGGCGAACACGAAGTGGCGGGTCGGCGGGCGGGTCACCAGGCCCTGCTCCTGGCGCAGCCGGGCGACCTGGAGCTGGGCGGCGATCTCGCGGACCTGGCGCTTCACCGGCGCCAGCCCGATCATCGCGTCGAGCGCGCCGAGCGCCTCGTCCAGCGTCGGGGTCTCGGCGTACCCCCGGTACCGCTCGGTGACCTCGGCGAACGCGGTGTCGACGTCCTCGGCCCGCAGCGTCACCAGGTCCTCGGCCGACGGCGTCCGCCCCGCCGCGCCCCCGACGACCCGGACGTCGCGGGCGCGGGCGGCGGCCTCGGTGAGCGAGCGCACGAACCGGCCGTTGCCCAGCTCGTCCACGACGCCCCGGCGGGTCACCTCGGCGAACCGGTCGGTCAGGCGGCGGCGCGCGTCCTCGTCGAGACGGTCCTCGCGCTGCGCGACGTGGTACTCGGCGATCCGGAGCAGCTCGTCGGGCCGGTAGGACGGGAAGTGCACGCGGGTGCCGAACCGCGAGGCCAGCCCCGGGTTGGAGTCCAGCAGCCCGGCCATCTGCGGCTCGTACCCGGCCAGGATGACCACCAGGTTGTCGCGGTCGTCCTCGGCGCGTTTCAGCAGCGTCTGCACCGCCTCGTCGCCGAACCGGTCCGGCTGCCCCTCGGCGGCGTTGACCAGCGCGTACGCCTCGTCCACGAACAGCACTCCGCCGAGCGCCGAGTCGATCAGCCGGTTCGTCTTGAGCGCGGTGGCGCCGAGGAACTCCCCGACCAGGTCCGCGCGGTGCGCCTCCACCACGTTCGGTGTCGGCAGCAGCCCGAACGCGTAGAAGATCTTCGCCAGCACGCGGGCCACGGTGGTCTTGCCGGTGCCCGGCGGCCCGACGAACACGAAGTGCCGCATCGGCTTCTCGGTCGGCACCCCGGCGGCGGCCCGCAGGTGCGCCGCCTCGATGGACGCCGCGATCGAGCGGACCTGCCGCTTGACCGGCTCCAGCCCGATCATCTCCTCCAGCTCGGCGAGCGCGTCGCTCACCGACGGGCGCGGCTCGGGCTCGGCGGTCGCGGGCTCGGGGACGGCGGGCGGGGCGGGCTGCGGCTCGGGGGCGTCGTCGGACGCGCGCCGGCCCCGTTCGGCCGGGGGTCTGCCGGGCACCGCCATGCCGTTCCCTCCGGGGTTCGCCTGCTCCTGCACCCAGCCGGTCTCGTACGCCTCGGCGGGCACCGTGTCGCGCGCCCGCGCCCAGCGGTAGGCCAGCACCGCCGCCGCGGCCAGCCAGGCGGGCGCGACGTGCGGGTCCGGCCAGGCCGGCGCGGTCGCCGCGGCCGCCGCCCCGGCCGCCAGCAACGCCAGCAGCACCGTCCGCCACGGCGCGTATCCGCGCATCCGCAGCGCCAGGAACGCCACCGGGAACACCAGCACCGCCAGCCATGCCGACTCGTCGCCGTAGAACGCGCCGCCGGACGGATACAGCCGCCCCAGCAGGACCGACGCCGCCAGCCACACCGGCACCATCGCCACGACCGCCATCCCCGCCGGGGACCGCAGCGTCAGGTGCGCCACCACCAGCAGGACCAGCGTGACCGCCGCGACCGCCGGGACGGGCCCGCCCAGCGCGACCGTCACCGCCAGCACGGCCGCGGCCAGCACGACCCCGCCCAGGAACCGCAGTCCCGGCGGGATCTGGAAGTACCGGCAGCGCAGGCGCTCGAACAGATCCCGCGCCGCGGTCGTCACGGCCGGGCGAGAGGGGGAGCCGCCGAACTCAGCCATCAAGCCGAGTAAATCGCAGGACCCGCCGGAACGGCACTCCCCGGTCCCGGTTCGTCGGCGGCGTCGCGCTCCCCGCCCCCTCCTCGCGTCCAAAAACCCCTAATCGGTCATGCTGGAAAGGTGGACACCACCGACGCGCTCACCGAACGGCGCATGTTCCGGCTGCTGTGGCTGGCGGTCGCGGCCGCCGTCGCGACGATCGCGCTGAAGACCGTCGCCTGGCTGCTGACCGGCTCGGTCGGCCTGCTGTCGGACGCCGCCGAGTCGGTGGTGAACCTGGTCGCGGCCGTGATCGCGCTGGGGGCGCTGCGCTGGGCGACCAAGCCCGCCGACGAGGAGCACTCGTTCGGGCACACCAAGGCCGAGTACTTCTCGGCGGGCGCCGAGGGCATGATGATCTTCGTGGCGGCGGCGGTGATCGGCTACAGCGCCGTCGAGCGCCTGCTGAACCCCCAGCCGCTGGAACGCGTCGACGTCGGCGTCGCGGTCTCGATCGTCGCCTCGCTGATCAACCTGGCGGTCGGGTGGCTGCTGCTGCGCGGCGGCCGCCGGTACCGGTCGATCACCCTGGAGGCCGACGGCAGGCACCTGATCACCGACGTGTGGACGTCGGCCGGGGTGGTCGTCGGCGTGGCCGCGGTCGCGCTGACCGGCTGGAGCGTCCTCGACCCGATCATCGCGCTGGTGGTGGCCGCCAACATCCTGTGGACCGGCGCGGGCCTGGTCCGCCGCTCCGGCGCGGGCCTGATGGACCGGGCGCTGGAGGAGGACGAACAGAAGATCATCAACGACGTGCTGGCGGGCTTCGCGGGCGACCGGATCGCCTTCCACGCGGTCCGCACCCGCCGGTCGGGGCGGCTGGCGTTCGTGACCATGCACATCCTGGTCCCCGGCGACTGGACGGTGCGGCGCGGCCACGACCTGGCCGAGGAGGTGGAGACCGCCGTCCACGGCCGCCTTCCGCACGCGATCGTCCTCACCCACGTGGAGCCGATCGACGACCCGCGCTCCTACCAGGACACCGAGCTGGAGACGACCCACGTCCGCACCGACCCGGGGCCCGAAAGCGCTCACTGACATGATGGGCGGCATGCGGATCCTGCGTACGCCCGACGAGCGCTTCGCCGACCTGCCCGGCTTCCCCCACGCACCGCGCTACGCCGACGTTCCCGACCAGGAGGGCGGGACGCTGCGGATGGCCTACGTGGAGGCCGGGCCCCCGGACGGGCCCGTCGTGGTCTGCCTGCACGGCGAGCCGAGCTGGTCGTTCCTGTACCGGCGCGTCATCGGGGTCCTCGCGGACGCCGGGCTGCGGGTCGTCGCGCCGGACCTGGTGGGGTTCGGGCGGTCGGACAAGCCCGCCGCGATCGGGGACCACAGCTACGCGCGGCACATCGAGTGGACGCGGGCGCTGCTGTTCGACGCGCTGGACCTGCGCGGGGTCACGTTCGTCGGGCAGGACTGGGGCGGGCTGATCGGGCTGCGGCTCGCGGTCGCCCACCCCGAACGGTTCGCGCGGTTCGTCGCCGCCAACACCGGGCTGCCGACCGGAGACTTCCCCATGCCCGAGACGTGGCTGAGGTTCCGGGAGGCGGTGCGGACCTCGCCCGTGTTCGACGTCGCGCGCGGCGTCCAGTCGGGGTGCCGCACGACACTGGACGCGGCGGTGCGGGCCGCCTACGACGCGCCGTTCCCCGACGAGTCGTTCAAGGCCGGGCCGCGCGCCATGCCGGGACTGGTGCCCGCCGACCCCGACGACCCGCAGGCCCAGCCCAACCGCGACGCCTGGGACCTGCTGCGGGCCTGGGACAGGCCGTTCCTGGTGGCGTTCGGTGACTCCGACCCGATCACGGGACCGATGGCGCCGCTGTTCCGGGACCTGGTTCCGGGTGCGGCGGGCGTGCGGCACCCTACGATCGAGGGGGCCGGGCACTTCCTCCAGGAGGACGACGGGGAGCGGCTCGGCCGCGAGATCGCCCGCTTCGTCCAGGAGACCCCTTGACCGACGCCCTGCCCGGACTGACCGCCGCGTCCCGTCCCGCCGAGCCCGACGCCGACCCGCGCGCGGCGGGATACGCCATCGAGGAGGAGCTGCGCGCCGCGCTGCCCACGCCGGACGGCCGCCCGCCGCGCATCGCCGGGCTCGACGAGGTGGGGCGCGGCGCGTGGGCCGGGCCGGTCGTGGTGGGCGCGGCCGTCACCGACCTCAGCGCGCCGCCCGGGCTGCCGGGACGCGGCGGCCGGACGGTCGCGCTGACCGACTCCAAGCTGCTCACGCGGCGGCACCGGGAGGCGTTCGCCGAGATCCTGCCCGGCTGGCTGACCGGGTACGCCCTCGGGTCCGCCTCCCCCGAGGAGATCGACGAGCTGGGCATGACCGAGGCGCTGCGGCGCGCGGCGGTCCGCGCGCTGGAGGCGCTGCCCGAGCCGCCCGACGTGGTGATCCTCGACGGCGACCGCGACTTCCTGCGGCACCCGTGGCGGGTCCGCTGCGAGGTCAGGGCCGACCAGCGCTCGGTGAGCGTGGCGGCGGCGTCGGTGCTGGCCAAGGTGCACCGCGACCGGCTGATGGCCGACCTCGACGCGGAGTTCCCCGGCTACGGGTTCGCCGACAGCGCCGGGTACCCGTCGCCCGCCCACCAGAAGGCGCTGGCGGAGAACGGCCCCACGCCGCACCACCGCCTGTCGTGGTCGTACCTGGACGACCTGCCCCGGTGGCGGCACCTTCGGCGTCACCGGGATCCGTTGGCCGGGGAAGGCCAGCTGAGTCTCCTCTGACGACGCCTCCGTCGCCCGTGCGCGAGAGTCGATTACACCCACGCGGGTAAATCGCGGCTAACGGGAGGTAAGTGGCATGGGCTCTGTCGTCAAAAGGCTGCTGCGCGAGGCGGGTCAGACCTTCGCCGAGGAGGCGGGGATCCCGCTGAAGGACCAGCCCGGCGCGGTGTTCAAACTGCTGGTGCTGGCCAACCTGCTGAGCACCCGTATCTCCTCGGAGATCGCGATGGAGGCGGCCCGCCAGCTGTTCGAGGCGGGCGGCGGCACCGCGCGGGGTCTGGCCAGGCTCACCTGGCAGCAACGGGTGGACGCGCTCGGCCGCGCCCACTACGTCCGCTACGACGAGAGCACCGCGTCCCGCCTCGGCGACATGGCCGAGCTCGTGCAGGAGCACTACGCGGGCGACCTGCGCCGCCTGCCCATCAAGGCCGAGCGCGACCGCGACCGCGCCGCCGAGCTGCTGCGGGAGTTCCCCGGCATCGGGCCGACGGGGGTGGACATCTTCTGCCGGGAGGCGCAGGCGATGTGGCCGTGGCTGCGCCCCTACTTCGACGCGCAGACGCTCCGGGGCGCCGAACGGCTCGGCCTGCCCGCCGACCCCAAGAAGCTGGCGGACGAGGTCGCCGAGAAGGACCTCGCCCGCTTCGCCGCCGCGCTGGTCCGCGTCGCCCGCGACAAGAGACTCGCCGAGACCGTGCTGAAGGGCTGACCGGGCCGGCCGTCGGGGAGGTCGTCGTCACAGGTGGACGACGACCTCCCCGATCGGTTTGCGGGTGATGTCGGGGACCGTCGCGTCCTCGGCCGGGTAGCCGACGGGGATGACGACGTAGGCGCGTTCCTCCTGCGGCCGGTCGCACACCTCGTTGAGGAAACGCATCGGGCTGGGCGTGTGCGTGAGCGTCGCCAGGCCCGCCTGGTGCAGCGCCGCCAGCAGGAACCCGACCGCGATCCCCACCGACTCCTTCACGTAGTACGGGCGGGGCGTGTGCGGGCCCTTGTGCACCTCGAACACGACGATGACGGCGGGCGCGTCCTCCAGGAACGGCTTGCGCCAGTCGGTGCCCAGCGGCGCGAGCGCCTCCAGCCACTCCGGCGAGGCCCGGCGCTGGTAGAACTCGCGTTCCTCGGCCTCGGCGGCCTCCCGCAGCCGCCGTTTGCGCTCCGGGTCGGTGATGACCACGAACCGCCAGGGTTGCAGGTTCGCGCCGGACGGCGCGGTCGCGGCGGCGCGGATCGCCTCCTCGACGATCTCCAGGGGGACGGGGGTGCGGGCGAAGTCCCGGACGGTGCGGCGCAGCGCCATGGTGTCGGCGAACGCGCGCGCCCGTTCCACGGCCTGCCGCGAGGGGACGTGGAAGCGCGGCGCGGGGACGGCCGGATAGGGGTGAGGGGTGCTCATGGCCCCGTCCTATCCCGCCGCCCCCGCGCCGATCAAGAGCCGATCAGGAGCGGCTCAGTCCTTGCCCCGGGAGGCCACCCACTCCAGGTTCCAGCCGTAGGTCTGGTCGACCGACAGCTTGCCCCAGCGGGGGCGGCCCGGCGGCGGCAGGACGAAGCGTCCCTCGCGGCGGACGACCAGCTCGCCGTTGACGTTCTCGATCAGCGCCAGGACCGCGTCGCGGGAGGCGTCGGCGCAGTCGTCCATCCGCATCTCGATCGGCGGGGAGCCGATCGGGTAGAGGGTGGCGATCGCGTCCAGGCCGCGGAAGTCCTCGGCCCCGTCGTAGATCTCGGCGAACACCAGGATCCGCCGGAAGTCGCGGGTGTGGTCCAGGTTGATCGTCATGTTCTCGCCGGACTCGGTGCCGCCGGTGCGGTCGTCCTTGTCCAGCTTGATGAACGGCGGCCGGTTCAGGTCGCCCATGTCGCCGAGCGCGTGGATGATGCCCTTGCTGCCGTCCTGGAGCTCCCACAGGCAGCACAGGTCGAGGTCCAGGTCGATGCCGCGGCGGCGCTTGCCGAGGAAGCCCTTGGCCGCGCCGGGGCGGGCGCTCCAGTTGAGGTTGACCCGCATGTGGCCCGAGGTCGCGCCGTGCTTGGTCAGCGACACCGACGGGGCGTTCTTGGTCAGCGAGATCTTGCCGCCCTGCATCTGCGGCTCGGCCTGCTGCGGGGCGGGCGGCGGAGGCGGGGGCGCGTACTGCGGCTGCGGAGGCGGCGCGTACTGGGGCGGGGGCGGGGGCGGCGCGTACTGGTTCGGCGGCGGGGGCGGCGCGTACTGCGGCTGCTGCGGCGGAGGCGGCGGGGCGTACTGGGGCGGCGGGGGCGGCGTCGGCTGGGGAGGCGGGGGCGGGGCCTGCTGGGTCTGCCGCGGGGGCGGCGGGGCGTCGTCGACGGTGATGCCGAAGTCGGTGGCCAGTCCCGCCAGCCCCGAGTCGTAGCCCTGCCCGACCGCGCGGAACTTCCACTGCCCCTGCCGCCGGTACAGCTCGCCGAGCACGAACGCGGTCTCGGTCGTCGCGCCGGGGTTGTCGAAGCGGGCGAGCTCGGCGCCGTTCTGGGCGTCCAGCACCCGCACGTACAGGCCCTGGAAACGGCCGAACGTGCCGCTGTCGGAGGACGCCGCGACCACGATCTTCTCGATGTCGGGCTCGACCCGGCCGAGGTCCACGAAGAGGGTGTCGCGGACCGTCGGGCCCTGCTGCTTGCCCTCGTGCCGGACGGCCCCGCTGCGGTGGGCGGGCTGGTTGTAGAACACGAAGTCGTCGTCGGAGCGCACCCGGCCCGTTCCGGCCAGCAGCAGCGCGGAGGCGTCGGCGTCGGGCACACCGGGCCCGCTCTGCCAGCCCAGCTCGACGCGGACCGCGGCGGCCGACACCGGGGTGTTGGCGCCTTTCAGCATCGACATACCGTTCCCCTCATCGTCATCCGACCCCCACCAACCTACGGCCCGGGGGCCTTCGGAGGCGACCATCGGGGCCGCCCGGTCGCGGCGGATCTTGTTCCCCCAGCATGGCGGGGGCGGCGGGGCCGTGGGGACGCACGGCCGCGACCGGCCGTGATCAGGGGACCCGGGCGGTCCACTCCGGGGTGGTGAACTTGTCGACGGCCAGCTTGTCGGCGCGCCGCAGCTCCTCGGCGGTGAGGGCGTCGGGGGTGAGGCCGTGGCGGCCGCGGAAGTGCCCGACCATCCGCTGGATGATCTCCTCGCGCGGCAGGCCGGTCTGGCGGCGCAGCGGGTCCACCCGCTTGCGCGCGCTGGCGATGCCCTTGTCCGACAGCTTCTCCCGGCCGATCCGCAGCACCTGGAGCATCTTGTCGGCGTCGATGTCGTAGGACATGGTCACGTGGTGCAGCACGGCCCCGTTCGCCAGCCGCTTCTGCGCCGCGCCGCCGATCTTGCCCTGGTCGGAGGTGATGTCGTTGAGCGGCTGGTACCAGGCGCGGACGCCCAGCTCGGCGAGCGCGCCGAGCACCCAGTCGTCCAGGAACGCGTAGCTGTCGGCGAACGACATCCCGGCGACCAGCGACTCGGGCGCGTACAGCGAGTAGGTGATCGTGTTGCCGGGTTCGACGAACATCGCGCCGCCGCCGCTGATCCGGCGCACCACCTCGACGCCGAACCGCTCGGCGGCCTCGGCGTCGACCTCGTTGCGCAGCGACTGGAAGCTGCCGATGATCACCGAGGGGCCGCCCCACTCCCAGATCCGCAGGGTCGGCGGGCGGCGGCCCGCGCCGACCTCCTCGGCGAGCACCTGGTCGATCGCCATGTGCAGGGCGGGCGGCTGCGGCCCCTCGTGGACCAGCCGCCAGTCGTGGTCGCGCCAGTCGGAGGCGCGGGCCACGGCGCGCCGGACGGCGATCCCGACGGCCTCGGCGGTGATGCCGAGCATCACCGTGCCGGGCGGCAGGCCCGCCTGCACGCGGGCGGCGATGTCGCGGGCCTCCAGCCCGGCGGACAGCCCGTCCAGGGCCGCGTTGATCGATTCGAGGGCCTCGTCGGGTTCGAGGAAGAAGTCGCCGCTGATCCGGGGCCCGCGCAGCAGCCCGTCGACGACCTCGACGTCGGCGACCACGAGCTTGCCGCCGGGAACCTTGTACTCGCCATGCGTCACACCGTTCCCAACCGCGCGGGCGCCGGCGGGATTCCGTCCGGTCAGGGCGCCTTCGGCGGGGAGCCGGGCAGCGGCCCGGGGTCCGGGGCGCGCAGGCCGTCCAGGATGATCCGCAGGTTGCGCTCCCACTGGTCGGGCCCGGCGAACACGCCGAGGGTGTGGTCCCCGGTGGCGGCGCCGACCAGCAGGAACGCCACGTCGGTCCAGGAGACGTCGGCGCGCATCGCCCCGGCGTCCTGGGCGCGCTGGACCAGCAGGCGGACGCGGTCGCGCAGTTCGGCGCGGGAGTGGTCGAGCAGGCCGCCGACGGCCTCGTTGATGTCGCACAGCTCGTTGCGGAGCCGCAGGTAGGCCAGGGTGAAGTCGCGCAGGCCGGTCCAGGGGTCGGGGTCGGCCAGGCCCCGGTCGGCGCGGGCCAGGATCTCCCCGAGGATCTCCTCCATCACGGCCTGGAGGAGGCGTTCCAGGGTGCCGACGCGCCGGTAGAACGTGCCGACGCCGACGCCCGCGCGGCGGGCGATCTCGTGCGCGGTGACCTCGGCTCCGCGTTCGGCGGCGACCGCGCGGGCGGCGGCGACCAGGCGTTCGACGTTGCGGCGGGCGTCGGCGCGGGGGCGGCGGCCGGTGCCGTCGTCCAGCAGCCGGTCCACGGCGGGCACGGGGGCGGGGCTGGGCGTGGACATGCGGCCAGCCTAACAACAAGCGGACGGGGGCCGTCCAGATTAAGTGGACAGATCGCGTCCGCTTGTTCTAGGGTCCGGAAACGGACGGAACACGTCCGTTTATGTCCGAGCAGGAAGCAAGGAGTCCCGTCATGACCGTCTCCCCCGTCCGCGTGGGCATCATCGGCGCCAACGCCGACCCCGGCCGCGGCTGGGCGGCCGTCGCGCACGTCCCGGCCCTGGCGGCCGCCCCCGGCCTCGCCCTCACCGCCGTCGGCACGTCGCGGGAGGACAGCGCCCGCGAGGCGGCCCGGGCGTTCGGCGTGCCGCACGCGTTCGCCGACGCGGGCGCGCTGGCCGCGCACCCCGAGGTCGACCTGGTGACGGTGGCCGTGAAGGTGCCGCACCACGCCGAGCTGGTCCGGGCGGCGCTGAAGGCGGGCAAGCACGTGCTGTCGGAGTGGCCGCTGGCGCTCACCACCGAGGAGGCGCGGTCGCTCGCGGCGGAGGCGGAGGCGGCGGGCGTCCGGCACGCGATCGGCCTCCAGGCGCGGCACTCCCCCGGCGTGCGGTACGCCCGGGAGCTGGTCGCCGAGGGCCGCATCGGGCGCGTGCTGGCGGTGACGGCCTACTCCGCGCGGCCGCACGGCGCGGACGGCCGCTACCCCGCCGCGTCCGCCTACACCGCCGACAGCGCCAACGGGGCGGGCCTGCTGGAGGTCGCCGGGGGCCACGTCCTGGACGCCCTGCAGTTCGTCGCGGGGGACATCGCCGAGCTGTCGGCGCACCTGTCCCGCCAGGTCTCCCACTACACCGTCGCCGAGACGGGCGAGACGTTCGAGCGCACCGCCCCCGACCAGGTCCTCGTCCACGCGACGCTGGCGGGCGGCGCGGTCGCCTCGGTCCACCTGTCCGACCGCAAGGCCGCCAACCCCCGCACCCGGCTGGAGATCGCCGGGACCGACGGCGACCTGGTGCTCGTCACCGACCTCCCCGACCCGCGCGACGCCCAGCTCCAGATCGGCGCGGCCCGGGTGCTGGAGGCGCGCACGGGCGAGCGGGGCTGGCGGGAGCTGCCGGTCCCGGACCGGTTCCGGACGGTCCGGGGCGTCCCGGAGGCGACGGTCCGCAACGTGGCCGAGCAGTACGCCGCGCTGGCCGCCGACATCCGCACCGGCGGGGCCCCGGTCGCGGACTTCGGCCACGCGGTGCGCCTGCACGGCCTGCTCGACGCGGTCCGCCGCTCGGCGGAGACCGGGACCCGGCAGCGGCTCTAGCGCACCCGGCCGCGCGCCTTCAGCGGGACCTCGGGCAGGGCGGGCGCGGGGATCGGGTCGCCGTCGTAGCCGCGCACCTCGCCGAACCGGTCCCCCTCCATCCAGTCGGCGCGGGCCCGCCCGATCTCCTCGCCGGTGCGGCCGACGAAGTTCCACCACATGACGAGCTTCTCCTCGAACGGCTCGCCGCCCAGCAGCATCAGCCCGGCCTCGCCGTCGGCGCGCAGCGGCAGCTCGCGCCGCCCGCACCCGAGGTAGAGCATCGAGCCGGGCTCCAGCCGGACGCCGTCGACCTCCACGACCCCGGACATGGTGAGCACGGCGTACTCGAAGTCGGGCTCGACGGGGAGGCGCGCGGCCCCGTTCACCACGAGGTCGGCGCCGACGATGGGCGTGTAGGCGGTCCCGGGCGAGACCGCGCCGTCGACCTGCCCGAGGATGACCCTCGCGCTCACCCCGCCCCCGGTCACCACCGGAAGGTCGGGGTGGTGCTCGAACGCGGGGTCGGTGTGGCGGTGGGAGTCGGGCAGCGCCACCCACAGCTGCGCGCCGTGCAGGAGGGGCGCGTGCTCGCGCGGCGTCTGCTCGGCGTGCGCGATGGCCCGGCCCGACGTCATCAGCGCCAGCTCGCGCGGCCCGAACGTCAGCTCGCTGCCCAGGCTGTCGCGGTGGGTGATCTCCCCGGCGTGCAGCCAGCTCACGGTCTGCAATCCCATGTGGGGGTGCGGCGCGACCTGCATGCCGGGCTCGTCGGCGATGTCGTCGGGCCCGTAGTGGTCGACGAAGCACCAGGCGCCCACCATGCGCCGCCCGAGGCTGGGCAGCAGGCGGCGCACCACGGTGCTGCCGCCCAGGTTCGTCTCCCGCGCCTTCAGCAGCTCGCGCACCGGCGCGGCGGACACCTCGTCCCGCCCGCCGCACACGACCGGTCTGGGTCGCACGTCCAGGTTGCTCATCGGGTCCTCCCCCGGCGTCCGGTCCCGCGACCGCGACATCTAGTTGAAGATTAAATCACAGGGAGGCCGCCCCGTCATCCCGCCGGTCACCTCTCGCCCAGGGCGGTGACGAGCGCGGACAGCGCCGAGGCGAAGGCGTGCTCCGGCGGCGTCGCGTAGCCGATGACCAGACCGCCGGGGGAACGCTCCGGGACCTCGTAGTAGGAGGTCAGGCCGTCGACGTGGACGTCGCGGGACCGCAGGCGCGCGACCAGGGCGCGTTCGTCGGCGCCGGGCACGTGCAGGACGGCGTGCAGTCCCGCCGCGATGCCCGACAGGTGCGCCCCGGGGAGACGGCGGGCGACGGCCTCGCCCAGGCGGTCGCGGCGGCGCCGGTAGCGGGACCGGCAGCGCCGCAGGTGGCGGTCCAGCTCGCCGGAGCGGACCAGGTCGGCCAGGACGAGCTGGTCGAGGCTGTTGACGGGCGAGTCGTCCCAGGCGTTGGCCCGCCGCATCGCCGGGAGCAGCGCGGGCGGGACGGCGAGCCACGCCAGGCGCAGCCCGGGGGCGATGGTCTTGCTGGCCGTCCCGGCGTAGATCACCTGGTCGGGGGCCATGCCCTGGAGCGCGCCGACCGGCTGCCGGTCGTAGCGGAACTCCCCGTCGTAGTCGTCCTCCAGCACGAACGCCCCCGTCCGCCGCGCCCACGCCAGCAGCGCCGTGCGCCGGTCCGGGCTCAGCGTCCCGCCGAGCGGGTACTGGTGGGCGGGGGTGACCACGACGGCGTCCTGGTCGGTGAGGGCGTCGATGAGCAGGCCGCTGGCGTCGGTGGGCAGCCGCCCCGCCGCCAGGCCGAGGCGGGCGGCCAGCGCCGGATGGTCGGGCGAGCAGGGGTCCTCGAACGCGATCGACGCCGTCCCGAGCGCCTCGCACACGACCCGCAGCGCGTGGGTGTAGCCCGCGCAGACGACGATCTGCTCCGGTGTGGTGACCACGCCGCGGGCCCGGCCCAGGTACTCGGCCAGCGCCTCGCGGAGGTCGGCGACCCCGGCGAGGTCGGCGTAGCCGAACGCGCTGTTGGGCGCGGTCTGCAGGACGCGGCGGGTGGCGGCCAGCCACGCCCGGCGCGGGAACGTCGACAGGTCCGGCAGCCCCGGCCGCAGGTCGCTCCCCTCGACCGGCGGCAGCCAGGAGCGGGTGACGGGCATGGCCCTCGGGGGCGGGGCGGGCTGCGCGGCGACCCTGATCCCCGAACGCGGCGCCGAGGTCAGGTAGCCCTCGGCGACGAGCTGGTCCAGCGCCTGGGTGACGGTGCCGCGCGCCATGCCGAGGTCGTGGGCGAGCGTTCGCGAGGAGGGCAGCCTCGTCCCGGCGGCGAGCCGCCCGGACCGGACGGCGTCGCGCAGGGCGTTCTCCAGCCCGATCCGCAGCCCCCGGCTCCGGTCGAGCCGCAGATGGAGGTCGAGCCCCCAACTGGACCAGTCATCCGCCATGGATCTGGACCATACATGTGAGCCAGATCCTTCGTAGCGTTGCGGGCATGAGACATCTGGCCGCCGCCTTCGGGCAGACGACGGAACTGATGGGACCGGACGGTCAACCCGCCGCGACGAACGCGGGCTCGCACCGCACGGGGAAGTTCACGGAGTTCGCGATGAAGCACAGTCCGTGGGCGCGTTCGTGGAGGGCGCGGGCGCGTTCCTCCTCCGCGGGGTCGGCCAGCGCGGCCTCGGGCCGCAGCACCACCTCGGTGAAGTGCCCGCCGCCGTCGGAGGTCTCGGCCATGGTGCCGACCGGCCGGTCCGCGTAACCGGTCACCACGATCCCCTCCCCCGCGCACAGGTGCAGGAACCACAGCATGTGGCACTGCGCCAGCGACGCGACGAGCAGCTCCTCGGGATTCCACCGGGCGGGATCGCCGCGGAACGCCGGATCCGACGACCCGGCCAGTACCGGCTTGCCGTCCGCGGAGACGTCATGTGAACGCTCGAAGTCCCGGTGGCCGCTGGTGCCGGTGCCGTTGTTCCCGGTCCAGGTCACGGTGACTTCGTAGCGGTGCGTCTTCGCCATGGAAGTCCTTTCCGTGGGGTCTCCCCACTATCTCCCGGGGCGGCATCCGCGGCCGGGCTCAGCGCGACGAGATGTACAGCGCCTCGCCGACCTTGCGGTAGCCGACCCGGACGTAGACGCGGGCCGCGCCGTCGTCGGCGGGCGTGAGGAACGACGTCGCGATCCCCACGTCACCGCCCGCGCGGGTCAGCAGCGCCGTGATCGCGCCCGCGATGCCGCGCCGCCGGTGCGAGGGCAGCACGCCGATGGAGGCGACCTCCGCGACGCCCCGGTGCGGGCGCTCGTTCTGCCCGGCCCCGACCACGGCCCCGGTCGCGGTGTCCACGGCCACCGCGACCAGGCCGCCGCCCTCGACGATCCGCCGCAGCCGCGCGACGTCGTGCTCGGTGGTCCCGGGCGAGCCGAACGCCGCGTCCATCACCCGCGCGGCTCCCCACAGGTCGTCGCCGGCGTCGACCAGGGAGACCCGGACGGAGGGGTCCGCCGGAGCGTCCACCACGCCACCGGGCGAGCAGACCAGCAGCGGGAAGCGGCCCTCGGGCGTGAAGCCCGCCGACAGCAGCGCGTCCTCGACCTTCGGCGCGGCCCGGGGGAGGTACTCCAGCCGGGGCGTCCGCTCGCGCTCCCGGAACGCCGCGACCAGCGCCTCCACCTCCCCGGCCGTGGGAGCGGCGCCGTCGTCGGGGATCGCGTAGTTGAAGAACCGCTCGTCGGAATGGTCGTCGAACCGGAGCGTGAACGGGCCGACGCGCGGAGCGTCCGGACCGGCGTTGGCACGCAGGAAGGCGTGCACCTCGGCAGCGAACAAGGAACCCCTCTCGAAGACGACCCCGGGCACCCTACGGACCGCCCCGCCCGCCGACAACCGAATTGACGGTCGGGCGGGGCCGCCGGAACCGGCTCATCCCCGGACGGCCGCCTCCCGTCCGTAGCGCTCGCGGAAGACGTTGCGCTCCAGCGCCCGCCGCCCGGGGTGCCGCCGTTCCTCCGCCGGATAGCCGACCGACAGCAGCAGGGCGACGGCCAGGTCGTCCCGCCCGTCGATCCCGATCACCTTCTTCACCCGCTCCTCGTCCCAGCCGTTCATCGGGCACGTCGCCAGCCCCAGTTCGGTGGCGGCCAGCATGACGAACGAGGCCGCGATCACGGCGTCCTTGACCGCGTACTCCCGCAGCAGCCCGCGCCGTTCCAGGTCCTCCTGGAACGCCCGCGACGCCTCGGCGAACGCGGCCGCGAACTCCTCGCTCCACGCCCCGTTCCGGCGGGCGAGCGCGTGGACGTCCCCCTGGTCCTCGCGCCAGGACCGCGGCTCGGCCACGAAGACCAGCACGACCGGCGCCTCCTGCGGCTGGGGCTGCCCGCCGGTGGCCCACGTCAGCCCCCGGCGCCCCTCCTCCCCGGACACCGCGACGACGGACCGGTCCTGGAGGTTCCAGCTCGTGGGGGCCTCCGCCGCGAGTTCGAGGAGGGTGTCGAGAACGGCCGGCGGGACGGGGTCGGCACGGTAGTGACGGACGCTGCGGCGGACGCGGATCGCCTCCGCGACGGACATGCTCTGGATGCTCATGCACCCACTATCGGAGAGTCACTCTCCATTGGGAAGTGGGCACAAATTAGTGCGTTACTCTCCCTTCATGACGACCGTGGAATCCTCAGGCCTGCCCGCCGACGTCTACTCCGCCAAGTGCCCGACGCGTCAGGTCCTCGACCACATCTCCGGCAAGTGGACGATCCTGGTCGTGGACTCCCTGCTGGAGGGCACCATGCGGTACACCGACCTCAGCCGCCGCATCGAGGGCGTCTCGCAGAAGATGCTCACCCAGACGCTGCGCGCCCTGGAGGCCGACGGGTTCGTCACCCGCACCGTGCACCCCACGATCCCGCCCCGCGTCGAGTACGCGCTGACCGACCTGGGCCGTGGCCTCGCCGAACCGATCACCGCGCTGCGCCGCTGGACCGAGACCCACATCAACGAGATAGAACGCGCCCGCGCCCGGTTCGCGGAGGCACGGAACCCCCCGCCACCCAGCCGCGCCTGAGCCGTGTTCCAAAGCCCCGGCCCACGGCACTCGCCTGTTCACCGGGCGCGGGAGGGGCCGGCTCCCTCGGTCGGACGCCCTGAAGGATGGCGGACGGCTCGCAGTACGACGGCCAGCAGCGTCAGGCCCGTCGTGATGCCCAGGGTGTGTTCGGCGACCGCGACCCACGGGTGCTCGGCGGTGGTGAAACCTCCCGGTCGCAGGATCACCATCGGCAGTTTCCAGGCGCTCCACGCGAACAGCGAGCCCGACGCCACGAAGGCCGTCGCCACCGGGATCCACCGGGGCGCCCGGGACGCGCGGGCCAGCGTCGCGATGCTCCCGGCTCCCAGCAGCGCCCACAGGCCCGAGTTGGCGATCAGCAGCCGCCCGTCGACGTCCAGGTCGCGGACGAGGCCGAGGGTGCCGCCCGCCGCCCGGTGGCACCAGAGCGCCCCCAGCGCGACCGCGCCGGACACCGCCGCCGTCGCGGGCGGCACGGGGAGACGAAGGTCCCCCACCCGCCCCCGGAACGCCCGCGGCCATCGTTCCCGCAGGTAGATCGGCAGGGCCACGGCCAGCCCCAGGCCCATCCCGGCGAAGCCGACGGTGAGCGGGAGCGCCTCCCACGACGGCGTCGCGCCGGTCTCCCCGTCCCCGCCGCCCAGGACGCCCCGGACCGCCATGAGCGGGATCATCGGCACCAGCAGCCCCGCCCCCGTCCAGGCGACGAAGACCACCGGAACGGCGGGCAGCCCGCTCCCCCAGGGCCGCGCCAACGCCAGCCCCAGCGCGACCCCGGCCGCCGCCATCGCCACGGTGACGGCGTTCAGCAGCACCCAGCCGGTGCCGCCGAAACCGTCCGGGCGTTCCCCGAGCAGGCCCGCGACGACCCAGACGACCTTCACCGCCAGATAGGTCCCCATGCTGGACGCCGCCGCGTACCCCGCCCACCTGCGCGCCGCGTTCCAGCACGGCCCCACCGCCGTTCCCTGTGCGTTCACACCGACGGAGCCTCGCGGAACCGGCGAACGCCCGGACCACCCGCCGGAGGGATCCCGCTCCCCCGCGCGGGGGAAAGGCCAGGGGCCCGGTACCGGACGAGCGTCCGGTACCGGGCCCCTGGTCGGGCGAGGCGGGCCGACCGAGGTCAGCTGCAGCCGCTGGTGGAGCCGCAGCCCTCGCAGACGTAGCAGCTGCCCGCGGGGCGCATCTTCGTGCCGCAGGTCAGGCACAGCGGGGCGTCCGCGGTGCGGCCCTGGCGGGACTCGATGACCTCCATCGAGGAGTGGGCCTCGACGGCCGGGGCCGGGGCGGCGGCGGGCCGGGCCGGCTGCTCGATCTCGGCCGACTGGGCCAGGGTCTCGCGGACCTCCTCGGCCTCGTGCAGGCTCGCCGGGTCCTCGCCGTTGGCCTGCATCGCGCGCTCCTCGGCGGTGAAGATGCCGAGGCCCGCGCGGGTCTCGTAGGGCAGGTGGTCGAGCGCCAGACGGCGGAAGATGTAGTCCATCACCGACGTCGCCATGCGGATGTCCGGGTCGTCGGTCATGCCCGCCGGCTCGAACCGCATGTTGGTGAACTTCTCCACCCAGGTCTCCAGCGGCACGCCGTACTGGAGGCTGATGGAGATCGCCATGGAGAACGCGTCCATGACGCCCGCCAGGGTCGAGCCCTGCTTGCCCAGCTTGAGGAAGACCTCGCCGAGGCCGTCGTCGGGGTAGGACGAGGCGGTCATGTAGCCCTCGGCGCCCGCGACGGAGAAGCGGGTGACGGTGGCCGGGCGCTGCTTGGGCAGGCGCTTGCGGACCGGGCGGGCGGGCTCGGCCACCGCGACGGCCGCGGGCTCGACGGCCGTGGCCTCGGCCGCGGTGTCGGCCTTGGCGTCGGACCGCTTGGAGGCCGACAGCGGCTGGCCGACCTTGCAGTTGTCGCGGTAGATCGCCAGGGCCTTCAGGCCGAGCTTCCAGCCCTCGTAGTACACCTTCTCGATGTCCTCGACGGTGGCCTGCTCGGGCATGTTGACGGTCTTGGAGATCGCGCCGGACAGGAACGGCTGCACCGCCGCCATCATCCGCACGTGGCCCATCGGGGAGATGGAGCGCTCGCCCATCGCGCAGTCGAACACCTCGTAGTGCTCGGGGCGCAGGCCCGGCGCGTCCACGACGTGGCCGTGCTCGGAGATGTACTCGACGATCGCCTCGATCTGCTCCTGCTGGTAGCCGAGGTTCTTCAGGGCCCGCGGGACGGTGTGGTTGACGATCTGCATGGAGCCGCCGCCGACCAGCTTCTTGAACTTCACCAGCGCGAGGTCGGGCTCGATGCCGGTGGTGTCGCAGTCCATCATCAGGCCGATGGTGCCGGTCGGGGCCAGCAGCGACGCCTGGGCGTTGCGGTAGCCGTGCTTCTCGCCGGTCTTCAGGCACTCCTGCCACTGCCGGGTGGCGGCGGCGTGGATGGACCTGTCCATCTCGTCGAGGGTGCGGACCTCGTCGTTGGCGGCGGCGTGCTTGCGCATGACGCGCTTGTGCGCCTCGGCGTTGCGGGCGTACCCGGCGTACGGTCCGACGACCCCGGCGAGCTCGGCGGAACGCCGGTAGGCGACGCCGGTCATCAGCGAGGTGATCGCGGCGGCGATGCTGCGGCCGCCCTCGGAGTCGTAGGCGTGGCCGGTCGCCATCAGCAGCGCGCCGAGGTTGGCGTAGCCGATGCCGAGCTGGCGGTAGTCGCGGGTGGTCTGGGCGATCTTCTCGGTCGGGAAGTCGGCGAAGGTGATGGAGATGTCCATCGCCGTGATGATCAGCTCGGTGAGGCTGACGAACCTCTCGACGTCGAAGGTGTCGTCCGGGCGCAGGAACTTCAGCAGGTTGATGCTGGCGAGGTTGCAGGAGGAGTTGTCCAGCGACATGTACTCCGAGCACGGGTTGGACGCGGTGATGCGGCCGGTCTCGGGGTTGGTGTGCCAGTCGTTGATGGTGTCGTCGTACTGGATGCCCGGGTCGGCGCACTCCCACGCCGCCTTGGCCATCAGCCGGAACAGCTCCTTGGCCTTGACGGTCTCGATGATCTCGCCGGTCAGGCGGGCGCGCAGGCCGAACTCGCCGTCGCCCTCCACCGCGCGCATGAACTCGTCGGAGACGCGGACGGAGTTGTTGGCGTTCTGGTACTGGACGCTGACGATGTCCCGGCCGCCCAGGTCCATGTCGAACCCGGCGTCGCGGAGGGCGCGGATCTTGTCCTCTTCGCGGGCCTTGGTCTCGATGAACTCGGCGATGTCGGGGTGGTCGACGTCGAGCACGACCATCTTGGCGGCCCGGCGGGTCGCGCCGCCCGACTTGATGGTGCCCGCGGAGGCGTCGGCGCCGCGCATGAACGACACCGGGCCGGAGGCGGTGCCGCCGGACGACAGCAGCTCCTTGGAGGAACGGATGCGCGACAGGTTCAGGCCGGCGCCGGAGCCGCCCTTGAAGATGACGCCCTCCTCCTTGTACCAGTCGAGGATCGACTCCATGGTGTCGTCCACCGACAGGATGAAGCAGGCCGACACCTGCTGCGGCGACTTCGTGCCGACGTTGAACCACACCGGCGAGTTGAAGCTGAACATCTGGTGCGCCAGCGCGTACGTCAGCTCGTGCTCGAAGACCTCGGCGTCGGCCTCGGAGGCGAAGTAGCCCTGCTCCACGCCGGTGGTGACGTACATCCGCACCACGCGGTCGATGAGCTGCTTGAGGCTCCACTCGCGCTGCGGGGTGCCCACGGCGCCGCGGAAGTACTTGGAGGTGACGATGTTGACGGCGTTGATCGACCAGAAGTCGGGGAACTCGACGCCGCGCTGCTCGAAGTTGACCGAGCCGTCGCGCCAGTTCGTCATGACGACGTCCCGGCGCTCCCAGTTGATCTCGTCGTACGGGTGTACGCCGGGAGTGGTGAAGATGCGGCTGATCTTCAGCCCCTTGCGGCCCCCCTTGCCGCGTCGGGCCGAGCCGCTCACCGTCTCCGTCATGGCCTTTCCCCCTCCTTGGGGCCCTCCCGCCGGGCCCTGTCCAGGACAACTCCGCCCGCCGGCCGTCCCATCCCGGCCGGGGGCGCTTGACTTAGGTGCTGCTGCTGTCAATCCCTAACGGGATCCGGCGGGCTCCCCCGAGGAACCCCCCTGACGCAAAATCTCGATCTCCCGCGCGAAGTCGTCGAGCGACTCGAAGCCCCGGTACACCGAGGCGAATCGCAGGTAGGCGACCTCGTCGAGCTCACTGAGCGGTCCGAGGATGGCCAGGCCCACCTCGTGGGAGGGGATCTCGGCCGACCCGGACGCGCGCAGCGCCTCCTCGACCCGCTGGCCGAGCTTGGCGAGCGCGTCCTCGTCGACCGGGCGCCCCTGGCAGGCCCTGCGCACCCCGGCGATGATCTTTTCCCGGGAGAACGGCTCCGTAACGCCGCTGCGCTTGGCGACCATGAGGAGCACGTTCTCCTGCGTGGTGAACCGCTTGCCGCACTCCGGGCACGACCGGCGGCGCCGGATGGCGGCCCCGTCGTCGATGGAGCGGCTGTCGATCACCCTGCTGTCAGGGTTGCGGCAGAACGGGCAGTGCACGCGATCCAACCTTCCCTGACTCAACCGCGAGCCACACCGACGAATGAGCCCCACAAGCACAACCTGTGGAAAATCACATCGATGTGACTACTAGATGTTGTGGTCAACCGTAAGGCTCGACCGACGCCTGCGCAACCTGGAACGCGCGTCACACGCGTAGACCCTGGTCACATCGGACCTCCGGGTTTCCCGGCCGGGCGTGTCGCGTCCGCGCGGTCCCCGGCGGCGTCCGGAGCATGGCCCCGGACGTGTACCAACATGTGCCCGGACACGCGTCCGGGCACACGTCCGGGCGCGCTCAGCGCGCGGGCAGGCGCAGGCGCTGACCTGGCTGGACGATGGGGCCGGACAGACCGTTGGCGTCGATGATGCGCTGCACGGTGACCCGGGGGTCGGCGTCCCCGGACGTCCGCACGGCGATGCCCCAGAGGGTGTCCCCGGGCTCGACCACGACGTGCTCCACCCTATGCCCGCGCGACCCCGCGCCCGTCCCCGCCCCGGCGTCCTGACCATGCCTTTCCGGACCTCCGGAACCGGCCCGCGCCCACGGGCCCGCGGTGAGCCAGAGGAGCAGCAGCAGGAGCACCGCCGCGAAAGAGATCAACACCACCCGCCCCCGCCGGGTGAGCCGGACGCCGCCCCCCGCGCCGCTCACGCTCCGTGCGTGCCCGGCCGTCCCGGCATGCCCGCCGGGACGGCGTACCGGACGTCCACCGGAATGCCGCACCACGCGCCCGACGGCGGGACTCGCCGCCCGCCGGGGCCGCCCGCGGCCCGGTCCCGCCGCGCGCCCCGCCGGACGGCGGGAGTCGGGCCCGCGCTCCGGCCGGGCCTCACCGGGAACCTCCGGAGGGTTCTCGTGCGGGGTCCGGGTGGGACCGTGGGCGGCGCGGAGGGTCGCCCCACAGGCCACACCGCCGCGCACCCGGCCACCCCGCCGGGCGGGGCCGCCCCCGTGTCGCCGAGGTCGCGGATCCGGCATTTCACCCTCCTTGCGACGGGCTCGGAATCATTAGCGTTCGAATGAATTTTCGATCGAACACCTGTACGATGTTGTAGCGCGAGCGGAGCCAGATTTCCAGGACATTCTTCGAACAATTGTTTGATCATTGGCTTCGGCCGCGATACCGTGCCATGACAAGGAGTGACGAACCGAGGCGCCGGAGGCGACGATGAGCAAGGTCCGGGAACTGCCCGACGGGCCCATGGACGAGAGCGGTCTGACCCAGCGTCAGCGCATGGTCCTGGAGGTGATCCGCGATTCGGTGGCGCGCCGCGGTTACCCTCCGTCGATGCGCGAGATCGGCGAGGCGGTCGGTCTCACCAGCACCTCCAGCGTGTCGCACCAGCTTCGCGCGCTCCAGCGCAAGGGCTTCCTGCACCGCGACCCCAACCGCCCGCGCGCCGTCGAGATCCGCGTGCCCGGCGCCACGCCGGTGCGCCGCTCCGACGAGCCGTACGAGCCCGGCGCGGGCCAGGACTCCCCCGCCTCCGCCGCACCCGCCTACGTGCCGCTGGTCGGCCGGATCGCCGCCGGTGGCCCGATCCTGGCCGAGGAGGCCGTCGAGGACGTCTTCACGCTGCCCAAGCAGCTGGTCGGCGAGGGCACCCACTTCCTGCTGAAGGTCTCCGGCGACTCGATGATCGAGGCCGCCATCGCCGACGGCGACTGGGTCGTGGTGCGCCAGCAGCCGGTCGCCGAGCAGGGCGACATCGTCGCCGCCATGATCGACGGCGAGGCGACGGTGAAGACCCTCAAGCGCAAGGACGGTCACATCTGGCTGATGCCGGCGAACTCGGCCTACGAGCCGATCCCCGGCGACGACGCCTCCATCCTCGGCCGGGTCGTCGCCGTCCTGCGCAAGATGTGAGCCGCCGGGACCTCCGCGCCCGGTCCCACTCCTGAAGCGCCCGCGCCGCCGCGCCGCGTCCCCTCCGGGGCGCGGCGCGGCGGCGTTCGCGGGGTCAGCGCCGGGGCACGATGTTGACGATCTTGGGGGCGCGCACGATCACCTTGGCGACCTCCGCGCCGCCCAGCGCGTCCCGGACCTTGTCGGAGGCCAGCGCCAGCCGCTCCAGCTCGCCCGGGTCGATCGCCGGCGGCACCTCCAGCCGGTCGCGGACCTTGCCCGCCACCTGGACGACGCAGGTCACCGACTCCTCCACCAGCAGCGACGGGTCGGCCGCCGGCCAGCCCGCCCTGTTCACCGGAGCCTGGTGGCCCAGCAGCGCCCACGTCTCCTCGGCGGTGTAGGGGGCGAACAGCGACAGGACCACCGCCAGCGTCTCGGCGGCCTCGCGGACCGCCGGGTCGGCCGCGCCCGCCCCCGAGTCGATCACCCGGCGGGTCGCGGTGACCAGCTCCATCAGGCGCGCGATGGCGACGTTGAAGCGGTGCGCCTCGACCAGCGTGGTGACCTCGTCGACGGTGCGGTGGGTGACGCGGCGCAGCGCCGTGTCGCCGGCCGCGAAGTCCGCGCCGGGCTCGGACGCCACCTCCGCCGCGATGCGGTGCACGCGGCCCAGGAACTTGCCCATGCCCTGCGGGGACACGTCGGCCCAGTCGATGTCGTCCTCGGGCGGGCCGGAGAACAGCATCGCCAGCCGGACGACGTCCACGCCGAACTCGTCGATCTGCTCGCCCAGGTCGACCATGTTGCCCAGCGACTTGGACATCGCCTTGCCGTTCAGGATCACCTGGCCCTGGTTCAGCAGGCGCTTGAACGGCTCGGTGAAGTCCACCATGCCCATGTCGTACAGGACCTTGGTGAAGAACCGGCTGTACAGCAGGTGCAGGATGGCGTGCTCGACGCCGCCGGTGTACTGGTCGACCGGCATCCACCGGCGGACCTGCTCGACGTCGAACGGCCCGTTCTCGTAGTCCGGCGAGCAGTACCGGAAGTAGTACCAGGACGAGTCCACGAAGGTGTCCATGGTGTCGGAGTCGCGCCTGGCCGCGCCGCCGCACTTGGGGCACTCGACGTTGACCCACTCCTCGGCCGCCGCCAGCGGGGAGGTGCCCTTGGGGGCCAGGTCCGCGCCGCGCAGGTTGTCGGGCAGCCTCACCGGCAGCTGGTCGTCGGGGACGGGGACCTCGCCGCAGGCGTCGCAGTGGACGATCGGGATCGGGCAGCCCCAGAACCGCTGCCGGGACACCAGCCAGTCGCGCAGCCGGAAGTTCACCGCGGCCCGGCCGGTGCCGCGCTGCTCCAGGATCTCGGTGATCCGCCGGATGGCCTCGGCCTTGGGCAGCCCGTCGATCGGGCCGGAGTTGACGATGCGGCCGTCCCCGGCGGTGGCGACGCCGGTCTCGGCGGGGTCGCCCTCGCCGGTGTCGACCACGACGCGGACCGGCAGCCCGAACTTCAGGGCGAAGTCCAGGTCGCGCTGGTCGTGCGCCGGAACGGCCATGATCGCGCCGTGCCCGTACTCGGCCAGCACGTAGTCCGACGCCCACACCGGGATGCGCTCGCCGGTCACCGGGTTGATCGCGTGCCGGCCCAGGAACACGCCGGTCTTCTCGCGCTCGCTGGACAGCCGCTCGATCTCGCTCTCGCGCGACACCTCATCGCGGTAGGCCTCGAACGCGGCGCGCTGCTCGGGCGCGACGATCTCCTCGGCCAGCGGCGCGTCGGCGGCGACCACCATGAACGTCGCGCCGTACAGCGTGTCGGGCCGGGTGGTGTAGACGGTGACCGGCTCGTCCCGGCCCTCGATCACGAAGTTCACGTCCGCGCCGGTGGAGCGGCCGATCCAGTTGCGCTGCATCAGCAGCACGCGCTCGGGCCAGGCGCCCTCCAGCTGCTCCATGTCGTCCAGCAGCCGGTCGGCGTACTCGGTGATCCGGAAGTACCACTGGGTCAGCACGCGCTTCTCGACCAGCGTGCCGCAGCGCTCGCAGTGGCCGCCGACGACCTGCTCGTTGGCCAGCACGGTCTGGTCCTTGGGGCACCAGTTGACCTGGCCGCCCTTGCGGTAGGCCAGCCCGCGCTCGTAGAAGCGCAGGAACAGCCACTGCGTCCACTTGTAGTACTCGGGGTCGGAGGTGTGCAGCCGCCGCGACCAGTCGAACGAGGGGGCGTACCGCTGGAACGAGCCCGCCTGCGTGTCGATGTTGGCGTAGGTCCACTCGGCCGGGTGCGCGTCGCGCTTGATGGCGGCGTTCTCGGCGGGCAGGCCGAAGGAGTCCCAGCCGATCGGGTGCAGCACGTTGTGGCCGCGCTGGAACCAGTAGCGGGCGGTCACGTCGCCGATCGCGAACGCCTCGGCGTGCCCCATGTGCAGGTCGCCCGACGGGTAGGGGAACATGTCCAGCGCGTAGCGCCGCTCGCGCTCACCGTCGTTGTCGTCGGCGCGGAACGGGTCGAGCTCCGCCCAGCGGGCCTGCCACTTGTCCTGAACCGCCCGGGGGTCGTACTGCTCGTCGCTCACGGTCGCTACTCCGGTCCTTGTCTACGGGATTCGTCCGGCTGCTCGCCCAGGTCCACGCGGGTTTGCGCCTGCGGGCTCCTGACATGAGAAAACCCCTCGCACAGGAGGGGTTGCCGCGTCGACGCGGTGCGTCAACGCGGCTGGCTAAGGAGCAGCCTGGGTCGCATACCCCAAGACTATCGCAGCCGCAACGCCGGAAGCCTCCGCATTCCCGTCAGCCACCTTCGGCCATGGCCTCCCGCACCCTGGCGAGGCGCCGGTCGAGGTCCAGCCCGGCGTACCGCAGCACCAGCGGGTCCGGCCGGGCGGCGCGCAGCAGCCGCGCCAGGTCGTCGGCGCCGCGGCCGTCGACGCGTCCGGCCAGCTCGCCGGGTTCGGCGGGGCCGCCGCGCCGTTCGCCGCGGCCGATCACCCCGCCGTCGAACGGCAGGATCGCGCCGGGGGCCAGCGGCGTCCACGCGCCGTCGCCGTCGCGCGCCAGCGGCATCAGGTAGTCGTGGCCGACCTCGACGCGGGACGCGCCCGCGTGGGCGTAGGGGCGGCGGGAGACACCCAGCCGGGCATGTCCGCCTCGACGGCCGCGGGCAGCGCGGGCGCACCGGGACGGGTCCACAGGGTGCGGGCCACCCGCAGCCGCACGGCGCGGCCGAGGTAGCCCTCGCCGCGGGCGGTCTCCTCGGGGTCGGCGGGCAGGGCGCGCTCGGCCTCGGCGCGCACCGCGACCACGTGGTCGGCGTAGCCCACCCAGTCGCGGGCGGTGTCGGCGGGCAGCCGGTCGCTGGCCTGCCCGACCAGCAGGCCGTCGGCGGCCGGGCGGGCCCGCGCCGGGGACCGCTCGGAACCGGTCAGGACCAGGCCCGCCACGGCCGCCGCGATGACGGCGAGCGTGGCGAGCCCGGCCCGGACGGCCGTCCGCTCAGTAGTGAGCATCGATGGTCTTCCTGTTGTGGGCGCCGAGGCGGGTGGCGTTGAAGTCGATCGGGGTCTTCATGCAGCCCAGGCGCGAGTCGTCGTTCCTCTTGCGGGGCTTGGCCTCGTGGCCGTGGGTGAGGCCGACGGCGTGCCCGGTCTCGTGGCAGATCGCGGTGAGGAACGGGGTGTCGGTGTTGAACCGCACGTGGTACTGGTCGCACATGTAGGCCGACTTGGCGTCGTCGCACCAGGTCACGGCCATCGCGCCGCCGCCGACGCGGCCCTTCTGGTAGACGATGTCGGTCTCGTTGGAGCCGGTGTGGTTGGCCTTCCGCTCGTAGACGATCTTCAGGTCGGTGGGCTGGTACTCCCGGTTGAGGATCTCCCTGATCCGGCTCTTGCCGTTGCGGGAGATCGACCTCTCCATGAACACCGACACCGCGGAGTTGTCGGTCAGGCAGAAGGTGTTCTTGCCGCAGCGGGGCTGGTAGTTGCCGGTCGGGTAGAGGTTGTCGAAGCCGTCGGGCGGCGCGGCCGAGGCGGCCGGGGCGGAGACGAGGATCCCGCCGCCGGCCAGGGCGGCGGCGGCGAGGGCGCGCAGGGTCTTCATCGGGGCCTTTGCGCGGAGGGGTCGGGGCCGCCGATGATCTTCGAGGGGGGCGGTGAACGCCCCGTGAACGCCGCGCGGCCCGCCGGGAAGATCTCCCTGGCGGGCCGCGCGGCGCGGGCCGGGCTCAGAACCCGGTGGACTGGCGGGCCAGGGAGATCACGCCCCCGATCTGGATGCGGGTGAGGCCGAGGTCGGCGCCCACGGCGTGCAGGGTCTCCTCCTCCGAGACGCTCAGCGGGCCGTCGGTGAGGGCGATCTCGGCGGCGGCGCGCAGGATGTTCTCGCGCGCCTCGGGGGCCAGCGACCCGGAGTTGTGCGCCATCTCGGCGCGGACCTGGTCGAACGGGCGGCCCAGGTCGCCGTCCAGCACGTGCGGGCCGTAGCCGGCGTCGCCCGCCTGGCGGACGACGGCGACGGCGCGGTCGCGGGCGGCGGGGTGGGTGACGTCCCCGGCGCGCAGGGCCTGGGCGGCGGCCAGCCGCATGAGCAGGGCGGGAACGGCGGCCAGCTGCGCGGTGGTCGGGACCTCCAGGATGCCGACGTGCCAGCGTCCCTTGCAGGTGCCGCACTGCACGAACTCGTCGCCGGTCTTGTTCAGCGGGATGACCGGGATGAAGAACAGGGAGAAGAAGTTGCGCCCCTGACGGCGGCGGTACTCGCGGTCGCCGCCGCAGTTCGGGCAGTGGAAGACACCCTTGCCGAGGGTGAAGTACACGACCTGGAGGCCAAAGATGAGCAAGATGTCCCTCTCGTCGCTTCGGAACGGGCCATCGTAGCGAGAACGAGCGGCGCGGCCCGCCGGTTTCCGGGGGCGGTGGTTTTGGGCCTTGACGGCCGTGGCGGGATCGTCGAGTCTCCAAAAAAGACAGGAAGGTTTCCTATAAGAAAGGAGGCGTCCGCTCCCCGCATCCGGCTACGGACCTCGATCCCCGGTCTTCCCCCCGCACGACCCCCGCCAAGGAGGATCACGTATGCCCAGCAAACGCTCCCTCACCCTGGCGGCCGCGGCCGCCGTCACGCTCCCGCTGATCCCGGCGTCCCCGGCGTTCTCGCACGGCTACACCACCTCGCCGCCGAGCCGGTCCTCGCTGTGCGCGAGCGGCCGGGTGACCGGCTGCGGCCCCATCCAGTGGGAGCCGCAGAGCGTGGAGGGCCCCAAGGGCTTCCCGCAGGCCGGTCCCGCCGACGGAAGGATCTGCGCCGCCGGGGACTCCCGGTGGGCCCCGCTGGACGACCCGCGCGGCGGCGCCTGGCCCGCGACCTCGGTGCCCTCGGGCGGCTCGTTCACGTTCACCTGGCGGCTCACCGCCCCGCACGCGACCACCTCGTTCCGCTACTTCGTCACCCGCGACGGATGGAGCCCGTCCCAGCGGCTGACCAGGGCGGCACTGGAGTCGCAGCCGTTCCTGCGCCGCGACTACGGCGGCCAGCGGCCCCCGTCCACGGTGTCCCACCCCGGCACGCTGCCCGCCAAGCGCGGGCGCCACCTGATCCTGGCGGTCTGGGACATCGCCGACACCGCGAACGCCTTCTACTCCTGCGCCGACGTCAACTTCGGCTGACGTCCGGCCGCGCACGGCCCCGCCCGCGCCCGCCCCGACCGGCCCTGCACCGCTCCAAGTGGTGACTCATCGGTCACTTAACGAAGATCCGCACGTCAATGGGCCGTAGGGGATGGCGCGGGCGGAGCCTCATACTCCAGGATGGGGCCGACCAGAACTACACTCGTCGGTAATAACCGGCTGGTGACGAGCCCCGCGCGAGGAGTGCCATGCTGAACCTTTCCGTGCTGCTGGAGGATGCCGCCCGCGAGACCCCCGACCGCGACGCCGTGGTCTTCGGCGACATCCGGCTCTCCTACTCGTTCCTGGACCAGGTGGCCAACCAGGTGGCCAACCTGCTCCGCTCGCGCGGGATCCAGCCCGGTGACAAGGTCGCCATCTCCTCGCCGAACCTGCCCTACTTCCCGATGGTCTACTTCGGGGCGCTCAAGGCCGGGGCGGTCGTCGTGCCGCTGAACGTGCTCCTCAAGCCGCGCGAGATCGCCTACCACCTCGGCGACTCGGACGCCAAGGCGTTCTTCTGCTTCGAGGGCACCCCCGAACTGCCGCTCGGCGAGATGGGGCACGCCGGGTTCCAGCAGGTCGAGGGCTGTGAGCACTTCTTCCTGATGCCGGCCTCGCTGGCCACCACCGAGTCGCCGATCGAGGGCGCCGAGCTGTTCTGGGCGGCGCTGGGAGGCCAGCCGAGCACCTTCGAGTCGGTGCTCACCGAGCCGACCGACACCGCCGTCGTCCTCTACACCTCCGGCACCACCGGCCAGCCCAAGGGCGCCGAGCTCACGCACTTCAACCTGCTCAGCAACGTCATGGTGTCGGACACGCTGTTCGCCAAGACGCTGCACGACACGTTCCTGGTGACGCTGCCGCTGTTCCACATCTTCGGGCAGACCTGCGTGATGAACGTCGGCATGTACCGCCGCGCCACGCTGGTGATGCTGCCGCGGTTCGACGCCAAGCAGGCGATCGGGCTGATGGTCAAGGAGAAGGTGAACATGTTCGCCGGCGTGCCCACCATGTACTGGGGGCTGCTCACCGACGACACCTCCCCCGAGGACGTCGCGGCGATCCGCGAGAACATCAACGTCGCGGTCGCCGGCGGCGCGTCGCTGCCGATGGAGGTCCTCAAGGGGGTCAAGGAGAAGTTCGGCGTCGACGTGCTGGAGGGCTACGGCCTGTCGGAGACCTCGCCGGTCGCCTCGTTCAACCGCCCCGACCGCCCGACCAAGCCCGGCTCGATCGGCCTGCCGATCTGGGGCGTCGAGATGAAGCTCATCGACGAGGACTGGAAGGAGATCGAGGGCGAGGGCCCGGGCGAGATCGCCATCCGCGGCCACAACGTCATGAAGGGGTACTACAAGCGCCCCGAGGCGACCGCCGACGCGATCCGCGACGGCTGGTTCCGCACCGGTGACGTGGCCCGCCGCGACGAGGAGGGCTACTACTACATCATCGACCGCTCCAAGGACATGATCATCCGCGGCGGCTTCAACGTCTACCCGCGGGAGCTGGAGGAGGTCCTGATGACCCACCCGGACGTCTCGCTGGCGGCCGTGGTCGGCGTCCCGCACGAGACGCACGGCGAGGAGATCAAGGCGTACGTCATCCGCACTCCGGACGCCAAGGTCACCGAGGACGAGCTGGTCGAGTGGGGCAAGCAGCAGTTCGCCAACTACAAGTACCCGCGCATCGTGGAGTTCCGCGACGAGCTCCCGATGACCGCCACCGGCAAGATCCTCAAGCGCGAGCTGCGCTGACGCCGGCCCGCCCCCGGGGCCTCGGGCGACCGCCCGGGGCCCTCGGCCCCTCCGCGCCCCCGGTCAGGGCCGCGAGGTGATCTGCTGGACGGCCCACCTGTTGCCGTCGGGGTCGGTGAAGTAGGCGAAGCCGACGTTGTTCAGGTCGTCGTCGTCCCGCGCGGGGCGCTGTCCCTCGGGGCCGAAGGCGATCACCTCGCTGACGTCCACGCCGCGTTCGGCCAGCTGCTCGCGGGCCTTGCGGACGTCGTTGACGACCAGCTGCACGCCCTCCAGCGAGCCCGGCGCCATCGTCGTGAGGCCCTCGCCGATCACGATCGAGCAGCCCGAGCCCGGCGGCGTCAGCTGCACGACGCGGGTGCCCTCGACGACCTTCGTGTCGTGGTCCACGGCGAAGCCGAGCCGGTCGGCGTAGAACTCCTTGGCCCGGTCGACGTCGGACACGGGGACGACGACGACTTCCAGGGTCCAGTTCATGGGTGTCTCCTTGAGCACTCGGTCGAGCCGGGCGTAGCCCTCGGCGACGCCGCGGGCCATCGGGTAGGCGAGCACGGTGGCGCGGGCCTCCGGCGTCGCGTAGCGGAAGGTGCTGGTCAGCAGGGTCGTGCCACCGAGGTCGGCGAAGTCGTGGGCGACCAGGGTCTCCCCCGGATACGACTGGTCGTCGAACCGCTCGGTGCACACCAGCCGCCGGGGCCGGTCGACCTCCCGGTAGACGCCGCCGTTCGCCATGAACGCGCCGTCCGGGCCCGCCCACTCGAACCGCCACCGGCCGCCCGTCCGCAGGTCGACCTCGCAGCGCGTCAGGTGCCAGCCGCGCGCGCCGAGCCAGCGGCGCAGCAGCTCGGGCCGGGTCCAGGCGTCGAAGACCATCGCGGGCGGCGCGTCGAAGGTCCGGGTCATGACGATGTCGGTCGCGCCCGGGGTCTCCACGTGGACGGTCCTCACGCGCCCTCCCCCCTCATCTCCCGGAGCAGCGCGTCGAGGTTCCCGTAGCGCTCCTCCCACAGCGCCCGGTAGTCCTCCAGCCAGCCGGCCGCCTCCCGCAGGGGGGCGGCCTCCAGCCGGACCGGGCGGCGCTGGGCGTCCCGGCGGCGCGACACCAGCCCGGCCCGCTCCAGCACCTTCAGGTGCTTGGAGATGGCGGGCTGGCTCATCCCCAAGGGTTCGACCAGTTCGCCGACCGTCGCCTCGCCGCGGGCCAGCCGGGCCAGGATGGCCCGCCGGGTCGGGTCGGCCAGCGCCGCGAAGGTCGCGTCGAGCGGGGCCGTGTCCGTCATATAGATAACCACCTAGCTATATAACTGGGTGGTTCTCTTTCTACCGGCCCGCCCCCGGCCGGTCAATCCCTCCGGGTCAGAACGCGCACTCCAGATGCTTGATCCCGTTGACGAAACTGGAGAGCAGGCGCTCCGGCGGGGCGGTGGAGCGGATGCCGGGCAGGCGGGTGAACAGCTCGCGGAACATCACCGTGATCTCCCGGCGGGCCAGGTGCGCGCCCAGGCAGAAGTGCGGGCCCGCCGCGCCGAACGCCAGGTGCGGGTTCGGGTCCCGGGCGATGTCGAAGACGTGGGGGTCCTTGAAGACCGCCTCGTCGCGGTTGGCCGCCCCGTAGAACATCAGGACCTTGTCGCCCTCCCTCATGGGCGTGCCGCCCAGCGTGTGGTCGCGGGTCAGGGTGCGGCGCATGTACGTGACGGGGGACGCGTAACGGAGGATCTCCTCGACCGCCCCGGCGATACGGCCCTCGAAGTCCTCCAGCAGCGCGGCCCGCTGCCCGGGGTGGCGGGTGAACAGCTTCAGGCCGTGGGCAATGGCGTTGCGCGTGGTCTCGTTGCCCGCGATGACCAGCAGGATGAAGAACGCCGCCACCTCCTGGTGGGCGAGCTTCTCCCCCTCGACGTTGGCGTGCACCAGCACCGAGGTGAGGTCGTCGGTGGGGCGTTCGGCGCGTTCGGCCGCCAGGTCGGTGACCAGGGCCGCCAGCTCCTTGCTGGCCTCGTAGCTGGCGAGGAACGCCTCTTCCGCGGTCGCGGCGCCGGGGGTGTACTCGGGGTCGCCCGCGCCGATGATGATGTTGGACAGCTCCAGCACGCGTTCGTGCTTCTCGGGCGGGATGCCCATCATGTCGCAGATGACGCGCATGGGCAGCGGGGCCGCGACCTCGTCGACGAAGTCGCCGCCCCCCTTGGGCCGGAACGCCTCCACGATCTCGACGGCGGCGCGCTGGATCCCGTCGTTCAGCCCGGCGATCACGCGGGGGGTGAACGCGCGCGACACGATGCGGCGCAGCCGGGCGTGCCGGGGGTCGTCCATCACGATCATCGAGCCGAAGAACTCGGCGAACTCCTCCGGCGGGTCCACCAGCCCGGCGATGCCGCGCTCGGAGCTGAACACCCGGGGGGTGCGGCTGGCCTCGGCGATGTCGGCGTGCCGGACCAGCGCGTAGTAGCCGGGACCCGCGCCGAGGCCGAACGCCTCCAGGTCGGGTTCGGGGAAGTGCTGGGGCCGCCCCGCGGCCTGGAGCACCGCGAACGCCTCCTCGCGTTCCCGTGCCGGGCGCATCCAGAACGCCGGGTCGGCGGGGTTGATGTCGTCGAGCCGTGCCGGACCGGTCGCGGTCATAGCGTCCCCTTCGTGAACGGCCGCCCAGAACCTCATCTTGGCGTTCGGAGCGGCCGTGTCAACGCGGCCCGGGGCCGGGGGGACCGGCGGGTCAGACGGTGTAGGGCAGTCGCTTGATGCCGTTGATGAAGCTGGAGCGCAGCCGTTCGGGCTCGCCGGTGGCGCGGATGTCGGGGAAGCGGCGGAACAGCTCGCGGAACATCACCGTGATCTCGCGGCGGGCCAGGTGCGCGCCCAGGCAGAAGTGCGGGCCGGGGCCGCCGAAGCCGATGTGCTCCTTGACGTCGTCGCGCAGGATGTCGAACGCGTCGGGGTTCTGGAAGACCGTCTCGTCGCGGTTGGCGGAGGCGTAGTAGAGGACGAGCTTGTCGCCCTCGCGGACCGGGATGCCGTTGAGCTCGGTGTCGCGGGTGGCGGTGCGGCGCATCCAGATCACCGGGGAGACGTAGCGGACGATCTCCTCGACGGCCCCGGCGACGCGGCCCTCGAAGTCCTCCAGCAGCGCGGCCCGCTGCCCGGGGTGGCGGGTGAACAGGTCCAGGCCGTGGGCGATGGCGTTGCGCGTGGTCTCGTTCCCGGCGACGACCAGCAGGATGAAGAACGAGCCGAGCTCCTGGTCGGTGAGGGACTCCCCATCGATGTTGGCCGTCACCAGGGCGGAGGTCAGGTCGTCGGTGGGGTCCTCGCGGCGCCTGCGGCCCAGGTCCTCCACCAGCTCCTTGAGGGTCTGGCCCGCCGCGAACAGCGCCAGCGGGACCTCCTCGGGGTTCCCGGTCGGCAGGAACTCCTCGTCGTGGCCCGCCAGGATGACGTTGGTGGCGTTGACGACGGTGTCGTAGTGCTCCTCGCCGATCCCCATCAGATCGCAGATGATCTTCAGCGGGAGGCGCACCGCGACGTCGTGGACGAAGTCGCCGGTGCCCTCCCCGGCGGCGACGCGCTCGACGATCCGCCCCGCGACCGCCTCCACCTGGTCCTCGAACCGCTGGATCATGCGCGGGGAGAACGCCCGCGACACGATCCGGCGGATCTTGGCGTGCCGCGGGTCGTCCATGTTGATCATCGAGCCGAAGAACTCGTGCAGGTCGCCCGGCATGTCGGGGATGCTGATCGCGCCCCGCCCGGAGCAGAAGTCCTGCGGCCGCCGGGACGCCTCGACCACGTCGGCGTGCCGGGTGAGGGCGTAGTAGCCCGGGCCGCGCGGCACGAGCGGGACCTCCGGCTCCTCGAACCGGATCAGACCCGGCTCCCAGCGGAGGGCCTTGAACGCCTCGTAACGGCGCTCGCGCGGCCCGTTCCAGAACTCGATGTCCGTCAGGTTGATGTCCTCGACCTTGAGCACGGTGCCCACCGCCTATCGACCAGAACGAGATTCGGTTTACACCAACTGTGTCAGAGTAAAGCGCGCCCGGGGATGGACGGGGAGGTGACACACGTCACACTCTCAGGCCGCGAGCCAGTCCAGGATCAGGCGGTTCACCTCGGCGGGGCGGTCCAGTTGCAGGAAGTGACCGCCGCCCTCGACCACCTCCGCGCGGGAGCCGGGCGGGAGCTGGGCCAGCACCGCCGCCGGGTCGGACATCACCACGTCCGCGCCGAGGCAGCCGTCGGCCGCGCCGTGCAGGTAGAGGACCGGCCGCTCCCCCGTCCGGGAGGCCGACCGCTGCTCGGCCGCGTACCGGTCGAGCAGGCGCGACGGGTTGAGCATCGCCCGGTAGTAGCCGACCGCGGCGGCGACGTTGGCGGGCGTGGCCAGGCACTCCATGACACGGTCGACGTTCTCGGCGACCTCGGCCCCGGGCGGGGACCAGTCGCGCCACAGCCCCTCCACGAACGCGCGGTCCAGCACCGCCTCGGCCAGCGGCGTCTGGAACAGGAAGATGTAGAAGGACCGCTTGAGCTGCTCGTAGGAGGAGAACGCGTTCATCATCGCCCCCAGCGGCGGGACCGCCAGGGTGACGGCCTTCCGCCAGCGCCCGGGAGAGTGGGCGGTGGCCCCGTAGGTCGCGAACGCGCCCCAGTCGTGCCCGATGATCACCGCGTTCCCGTCCCCGCCGAGCGCCTCGTGCAGCGCGACCGCGTCGGCGGCCAGGGCCCCGGTCTGGAACGCGCCGTCCTCGGGGACCCGCGTGGGCGCGTACCCCCGCATGAACGGCGCGACGGCGCGGTACCCGGCGCCGGCCAGTTCCGGCAGCAGGTGCCGCCAGGTGTGCGCCGAGTCGGGGAACCCGTGCAGGCACAACGCCAGCGGGCCGTCCTCGGGGCCCGCCGCCAGGTACCCGAACTCCAGGCCGCCGGCCTCGACCGAACCAGTGGTGATCGCGTCGCTCATGTCGCCTCCTGTGCGCTCGGCGGCGACGTTACCCTCCCGCGATCGGGCGCTCTGGAGTGAGAAGGTTCACGATTGCTACGGAAAACGCTGTATGGAGAGGTATTTACATCGGAATCAGTTGAGACCTAGCATCTAGGCAACTGGATCGCTCGCAAACAGCGGGTGTCCCCGCTCGGACCGAGGAAGAGTGATGACCGACTCCCTTCAGGACGCGGCCCGCGACCATCTGTGGCTGCACTTCGCCCGCCACTCGGCCATCCGCGACGGCGCCGAGGTGCCGATGATCGTGCGCGGCGAGGGCCCCTATGTCTACGACGACCGTGGCAAGCGTTACCTGGACGGCCTGGCCGGTCTGTTCACCGTCCAGGCGGGGCACGGCCGCGAGGAGCTGGCGCAGGCCGCCGCCAAGCAGGCGGCCGAGCTGGCGTTCTTCCCGCTGTGGTCCTACGCCCACCCCAAGGCCGTCGAGCTGGCCGCCCGGCTGGCCGACCTCGCCCCGGGCGACCTGAACCGGGTGTTCTTCACCTCCGGCGGCGGCGAGGCCGTCGAGAGCGCCTGGAAGCTCGCCAAGCACTACTTCAAGCTGGTCGGCAAGCCCACCAAGCACAAGGTGATCAGCCGCGCGGTCGCCTACCACGGCACCCCGCACGGCGCGCTGTCGCTGACCGGCCTGCCCGGCATCAAGGCCCCCTACGAGCCGCTGGTGCCGTCGGGGTTCCGCGTGCCGAACACCAACATCTACCGGGCCACCGAGCACCGCGACGACCCCGAGGCGTTCGGGCGCTGGGCCGCCGACCGGATCGAGGAGGCCATCCTCTTCGAGGGCGCCGACACCGTGGCCGCGGTGTTCCTGGAGCCGGTGCAGAACGCCGGCGGCTGCTTCCCGCCGCCGCCCGGCTACTTCCAGCGGGTCCGCGAGATCTGCGACCGGCACGACGTGCTGCTGGTGTCCGACGAGGTCATCTGCGCGTTCGGGCGGCTCGGCACGATGTTCGGGGCCGACCGCTACGACTACGAGCCCGACATCATCACCTTCGCCAAGGGCGTCACCTCCGGCTACTCGCCGCTCGGCGGGATGCTGGTGAACGACCGGCTGTTCGAGCCGTTCAGCCGGGACACGAACATGTTCGCGCACGGCTACACCTTCGGCGGGCACCCGGTGTCGGCGGCGGTCGCCCTGGCCAACCTGGACCTGCTGGAGCGCGAGGACCTGCTCGGCCACGTCCAGCGCAACGAGGGCGCGTTCCGCGGCACCCTGGAGAAGCTGCTGGACCTGCCGATCGTCGGCGACGTGCGCGGCGCGGGCTTCTTCTACGGGATCGAGCTGGTCAAGGACAAGCAGACCCGCGAGACGTTCACCGACGAGGAGTCCGAGCGGCTGCTGCGCGGCTTCCTGGACAAGGCGCTGTACGAGGCGGGCCTGTACTGCCGCGCCGACGACCGCGGTGACCCGGTGGTGCAGCTCGCGCCGCCGCTGATCTGCGACCAGTCGCACTTCGACGAGATGGAGCAGATCCTGCGTTCGGTGCTGACCGAGGCGTCGTCGCGCCTGTAGTCCGGCGCGCGCGCTGACCGAACGGGCGGCGCCGCCCGGGTCCTTCCGGCTCGGGTGGCGCCGCCCGTTCAGGCGTTCCGGCGGACCAGGTCGGCGGCCCTCTCGCCGATCATGATGGCGGGCGCGTTGGTGTGGCCCCGGATGATCTCCGGGAGGACCGAGACGTCGGCGACGCGCAGGCCCGCCACGCCCCGGACGCGGAGTTCGGGGTCGACCACCGCGTCGTCGTCGGTCCCCATCCGGCAGGTGCCCGTCGGGTGGTAGATCGTCTGGGCGTGTGCGCGGACGTAGTCCGTGAGCTCCTTCTCGTCGTGCGCGCCCGGGTAGGGGGCCATCGAGCCGCCCACGTACTCGTTCAGCGGCGCGGTGTCGAGCAGCTCCTCGGCGAGGCGCACCCCGTGGAGCACGCGCCGGAGGTCGGCGTCGGCCGTCAGGTAGCCGGGGTCGATCAGGGGCGCGGCCAGGGGGTCGGCGGAGGCCAGCGCGACCCGGCCGGACGACTCGGGGCGCAGCAGGATCACCCCGACGGTGACGCCGTGCTCGGCGGGCGCCTCCAGCCCGTGGTCGGTGAACGGCACCGGCGCGAACACCAGCTCCAGGTCGGGGGCGGTCAGGGCGTCGTCGCTGCGGACGAACAGCACGGCCTCGCCGACGTTGGAGGTGAACGGGCCGCGCCGCAGCAGCAGGTAGCGGGCGACGTTGCGGGGCGTGTCGGCGCCGGTGAGGGTGACGTCGACGGTGGCGTGCCGCATCACCGCCACGGCCAGGTGGTCCTGGAGGTGGCGGCCGACGGCGGGGCGTTCGGCCACCGGCCCGATGCCGTGCTCGCGCAGGTGGTCGGGGTCGCCGACGCCCGACAGCAGCAGCAGGTGCGGCGAGCCGACCGCCCCGGCCGACAGGATCACCTCGCGCCGCGCGAACAGGCGCCTGCCGTCGCGGCGCTCCACGCCGGTCGCGCGGCCGTCCTCGATGACGACGCGGGTGACCTGGGTGTCGGTGACGACCGTGAGGTTGCGGCGGCGGCGCGCGGGACGCAGGTAGGCGTCGGCGGCGCTCCAGCGGCGTCCGCGCTTCTGGGTGACGGGGGTCGGGGCGTAGCCCTCGTTGTCGGGGACGTTGAGCTCGGGCAGGCGGTTCAGGCCCCTCGCCTCGCAGGCCGCCAGGAACGCCCGCGTGGTCTCGTTCATGTCGCGCTGGTCGGAGACCAGCACGGGCCCGCCGGTGCCGTAGACCCCGCCCGCGTTGCCGCCGACGCGGCGCTCCAGCCGCCGGTAGTAGGGCATGACCTCGTCGTGGGACCAGCCCGGGACGCCCCAGCCGTCGTAGTCGGCGCGGTGGCCGCGCACCCACATCATCGCGTTCATCGACGACGAGCCGCCGAGCATCCGGCCGCGCGGCCAGTACATCTCGCGGTGGCCCATCTCCGGCTGCTCGACGGTGTGGAAGTCCCAGTCGCGGGCCGTCCGGAACAGCTTCACGAACGCCGCCGGGACGCCGACCTCCCGCGCGCGGTCGGACCCGCCCGCCTCCACGAGCGCCACGCTCGTGTCCGGGTCCTCGCTCAGCCGGGCGGCCAGCGCGCAGCCGGCCGAACCGGCGCCGACGACGATGTAGTCGAATTGCATGGGGGCTCCGAAGGGGGGTGAGAAGCCACGACGCGTCCGACCGAACATAGACCCCGTGACGGAGCCATGACAACGCGTGTCGACGACCGGGCACGGTAACGGCCCGCCGGGGTCCGGCGGGCCGTTGCCGTCGCGCGGCTCAGACGCCCCAGTCGGGGCGCAGGGGCATCCGCGCGTCGCCCTTGTCGTCGAGCTTGACGCCGAGCGTCTGGTGGAGCTGGATCCAGTTCTGCTCGAAGCCGAGGACACAGCCCGCCATGTACACGCGCCACACGCGGGCGGTGCCCTCGCCGACCTCGGCGACGGCCTCGTCCCAGTGGTCCTCCAGGTTGTCGCACCAGCCGCGCAGGGTGCGGGCGTAGTGCTCGCGCAGGTTCTCCTGGTGGCGGATCTCGAAACCGGCGTCGTTCATCTGCGACTGGATGTAGCCGGGGCCCTCCAGCTCGCCGTCGGGGAAGACGTACCGGTTGATGAACCCGTCCTGCTTGATGGGCGGGGCCAGGTTGTCCGGGCGGGTGATGGTGTGGTTCAGCATGCGCCCGTACGGCTTGAGCTTGCCGTACAGGAACGAGAAGTACGACGGCAGGTTCGCCTTGCCGATGTGCTCGGTCAGGCCGATGGAGCTGACCGCGTCGAAGCCGGTCTCGGCCACGTCGCGGTAGTCCATGTGCCGGACCTCGGCCAGGTCCGACAGGCCCCGGTCGGCGATCGCCTTCTGCGCCCACTCGGCCTGCTGCTTGGACAGCGTCACGCCGAGCGCCTTCACGCCGTACTCCTTGGCGGCGTGCATCACCATGCCGCCCCAGCCGCAGCCCACGTCCAGCAGCCGCATGCCCGGCTTCAGCCCGAGCTTCTTCGCGACCAGGTCGTGCTTGTGGAACTGCGCCTCCTCCAGGGTGGAGTGCTCCTCGGGGAAACAGGCGCAGGTGTAGGCCATCGACGGGCCCAGCACCCACTCGTAGAAGGTGTTGGAGACGTCGTAGTGGTGGGAGATGGCCTTGGCGTCGCGTCGCTTGGAGTGGCGCAGCCAGGACGGGACGCGGCTGAACGGGGCCTCCTGCGGCGGGGGGTCCAGCCGCCGGGTCACCGCGCCGCGCAGCAGCGGGTCGCGCAGCACCTCCGAGAGGATCCGGGCCTTGTCACGGGCGGTGACCTCGCCCAGCACCTGCTGCATCGTCGACAGCACGGTGTACATGTCACCGGACACGTCGATCATGCCGCTGACGTACGCCCGGGCCAGCCCCAGCGCCCCCGGCGAGTGGACCAGGTACGACACCGCGTAGGGCGAGCGCACGTGGAAGCGCAGGTCGGCGCCGTTCACCCCCGCCCGCGACCCGTCGTAGGCCGTGAACTCCACTGGCGCCCCAGCCCCGGCGAGCCGCTCGAAGACCCTGGCCAGCGTCATCTTGGTTCCTCCTGTCGTTCCGCCCCGGGGAAAGCGGGGTCCTGACGTGGTGTCGCCGGCCCCGGCCGCGGGGCCTCCCCCCGATAAACGCGCGGACGTCAGCGTCCGCGCACGCACTTGTCGTAGAGGTCCAGCAGTCGCTCGGCGGGGTCGTAGGCGGATTTCAACCGCCGGTAGGTCTCCCCGTCGTAGTACCGCCAGAACTCGTCCCGGCTGTAAAAAGCAGTCGAATAGAGAGACTTGTGTCCGTCAAGGTCCGCGACCCGGCGTTCGATCAGACGGTTGTGGTACTCGGGGATCTGGCCCGGGGGGAGCCGGACCGTTCCCCAGAAGCCCACGTTCACGTAGGTGCGGCCGGGCTCCAGCGGGTACAGCGGCCAGCGTTCGCGGGCGCGCAGCGGGCACAGCCAGACCGGGCTCATCCCGACCTTCTCGTGGAAGAACTCCAGGAACGCCGGGAGGTTCTCGACCGGCACCTCGATGTCCTGGATGACGTCCTCGCGGGGCCGCTGGCCGCGCCAGCGGTCGACGCGCGCGACGACCTGGAAGCGGCGGTCGTAGGCGACCAGCCTGCGGTAGACGTCCGAGCGCTTGGCCTTGTCCGGCCACAGCCGCCGCACCACCGGGTGCTGGACGCCGAACGCGCCCGAGCACCAGAACCAGTCGGTGTCCCAGCGCCAGATGTAGTCGCGGACGGTCAGGAAGTCCACCGACCGCTGCTGGATCGAGCGGTAGTAGATCTTCTGGCCGGTGTAGTCGGAGGTGTAGGGCGCGGTGTCGACGAACGTGCCGATGGTGACGTACTGCTCGTCCGGGCCGAAGACCGTGCCGTCCATGAAGTCGACGGACTCGCCGTCGTGGGTGCGGCTCTCGCTGATGTCGGCCATCGCCCGCGCGGCCGCCGCGGCGTCGTCGAAGCGCAGGTGACGGACCTTCACGTACGGCTTGACCGGCACCAGGTCGATCTTCAGGCGGAGCGAGTAGCCGAGGGTGCCGTAGGAGTTGGGGAAGCCGTGGAACAGGTCGGAGTGCTCGTTGTCGCGGGTGGCGACGACGATCCGGCCGTCGCCGGTGAGCACCTCCATCTCCTGGACGGCCTCGTGCGGCAGTCCCAGGTGGAAGGAGGAGGACTCGATGCCGAGGCCGGTGACCGCGCCGCCCAGCGTGATCGTCTTGAGCTGCGGCACGACGGTCGGCATCAGCCCGTGCGGCAGGGTCGCGTCGACCAGGTCCTCGTAGGTGGTCATCCCCTGCACCTGCGCGGTCCGGGTCGCGGGATCGACGCCCAGCACCCTGTCGAACCCGGAGACGTCCAGGCCGGGTGCCGGCGAGGGATCCCGCCACCGGAACAGGTTGGAGGTCTTCTTCGCCAGCCGCACGGGGGTCCCCTCGGGGATCGCCGCGTACGACCTCCGGAGTGCCTCGACCGCCCGCCGGTGATCATCGTTGATCAGAAGCTCCGTCATGTCCCCTCCCATGGCCAGTAAACCGATCGTCCCATGTATGGTCCACATAAATACGCGAGAAGATCGTCACAGGTCGGCAGGGGAATAAAACCCCGCGAGTCCTTCGGCGGCGGGGTTTTCGGTCGTCCGTTACTTGACGAGGCGTGGCGTCCAGGGATAGCGGAAGTCGCGTCCGGCCAGCGCGTAGCACGCCGCGATCCCGGCGACGATCCAGGTGACCGCGTACAGGATCCCGCCGATCCCGAACGTCACGATCGTGAGGATCAGCAGGGTGAGCTGGAAGTTGAGCGCCGCGACCGCGTGCCGCCGCACGTACTCCGACCGCTTGCCGCTGAGCGCCATCATCACCAGCGGGCCCACGAACGACGTCACGTAGCCCAGCCCGTGGGCCAGGGCCGCCAGCGCCCGGTCCTCACCGGTCGGCTCGGGGCCGGTTCCGGCCATTCCGGCGGCGAGCGCGGGACGTCCGCCCGTCCCCGTCAGGTCGCGGAACAACACCTCGATGTCGGCGTGCGTCTTGGCGGTCATCGCCAGATGCATCCGCGTGTCGAACTCCTCGTGCTCCAGCCGCCCCTCGGCGTAGGCCTCCTGGAGCCGTTCGACGGCCGCCTCCCGCTCGGTGTGCCCGACGCGGAGCTCCCCCATGGCATTCGTGGTCTTCATACGTTCCATCCTCGGTGGCGTCCGCTCTCCCCACCATGGGGGAAGACCCTGATCCACCCCTGAGAGCACCACCCCGCACGGCGGAGGAGGGGGCACCCGCGCGGGGGACGGCGGCCGTCAGCGTTCGGCCGTCAGCGTTCGATGTACTTCTTGCCCGGCGTCAGGGGGCGGCCGTACAGCTCCGAGACCGTCACGAAGACGTAGCCCTTGGCCGAGAGCCTCTTGAGGATGGTGGGCACGGCGGCGACGGTCGAGGGGTGGATGTCGTGCAGCAGCACGATGTGGCCCGGCTTGGTGGCCCTGAGAACACGCTGCTCGACCCGGCGGCTGTCGCGGTCCTTCCAGTCCAGCGGATCGACGGTCCACAGGATCTGGGCGAGCCCGAGCCGTCTGCTGACCGAGGCGACCGTGCCGTCGGTGGAGCCGTAGGGCGGGCGCATCAGCGTGGGCGTGACGCCCGTGGCGTGCTTGATGGCGGCCTGCGTGCGCGACAGCTCGGCATGGACCTTGGCGGCCGGCGAACGCCCCAGGTCGGCGTGGGTGTAGCTGTGGTTGGCCAGTTCGTGGCCGGCGGCCAGCTCGCGGCGCAGCAGGTCGGGGCGGGACTCGACGTTCCGGCCGACCATGAAGAACGTGGCGCGCGCCTGGTGCTGGGCCAGGATGTCCAGCAGCTTGGCCGTCGGCGCCATCGGACCGTCGTCGAAGGTCAGCGCCACGCATCTGGCCTTCTTGCAGTCGGTCTTCCGGGGCCGGGGCGGGGCGGCCGGGGCCGTCTGGGGGGCCGTGTCCTGCGCCCTGCCGGGCGCCGTGCCCTGCGTCCCGTCGTGGGGCCTGCCCTGCGGCGCGGCGCGCGTCGTGTCCCGGCCGTTGGCGGCCAGCCCGGCGGGCGCCCGGGCGTCGTCGGCGGTCGCCGTCTGCAGGGTGCTGAGCCAGCCGCAGACCGACAGCGCCGCCGCCGCGGCGCACCACCGATGAAACGCCCCCGTCCGTGCCATGTGCGCCCTCTCGCCTCGCCCGCCCCCGCGGGTTCACCGGATCCGCCAGTGTAGGGCGTGCGCATCCGCCGACATGGCGGAAACCTGCCCGTGTCGGGAACCCCGTCTGACCGGTAGATCGTTATTGTCATACCGCACCACTGTCTCCGGAACCGTTCCGGAGCGGCATGACACGGACGGGACAGGCCGATGAGGTTCCGGGACCGGTTCGGGATCCGCAAGAACCGTGGTGACTCGGTCGCCAAGTTCGACCGCGAGGCCACCGACGCCGACATCGAGGCGCTGATCGCTTTCGCCCGCTCCCGCAAGGGCGTGGAGTTCTTCGTCGAGCCGGAGACGTTCGCGACCGACACCACGGCCGTGGCGGTCGCCGACGACGGCGAGTGGACCCGCCGCCGGGTCGGCTCCCCCAAGGTGATCGGGAAGGTCGCCCGCGACCTGGGCCTGCCGGTCTACGACGTGCAGATCGTCGGCTACCCCCCGCGCATGCGCGCCTGGAACGAGCGCAACCGCGACCGCGCCCGCCGCATCGACCCCGGCACCCCCGGCGAGGCCGTCTCCTCCTGACCGCTTCCGGCCGCCGCCTCCGCTCAGCCGAGCAGTTGCAGGGTCAGGGCGTCGGCGGCCCACTCCCGCCACTGCCCGGCGGTCCAGCCGCGTTCCCCGACGAGCAGGTGGTAGGTCTCCGGGGCCAGCACCGCCAGCGCGACGTCGGCCGCGCGTGAGGCGTCCACGCCGCCGCGCAGCGCCGTCTTGGCCGCCAGCGCCTCGGCGAGGCGGAGCTGCACGGTGCGCCGCTGCTCGATGTTGGTCCGCCACAGCTCGGCGATCTCGGGATCGGTCGCGGCGGCCGACCGCACGACCTCCAGCAGCGGCGTGACCCGCTCCAGGATCTCGCCCGCGGCGGCGACCTGGAGCCGGATCTGCTCGGCCGGCGGCGCGGCGACGGCCGCGGCGACCCAGGGCCGGTCGAGGGTGGCGACGGGCTCGGCGTCGCCCGCGATCTCGACGTCCAGCAGCTCCGACAGGATCGCCCGCTTGGTGGCGAACGTGAAGTAGAGGGTCTGCACGGCCATGCCCGCGCGCTCGGCGATGGCCTTCATCGTGGTGGCCGTGTAGCCGTGCGCGGTGAACAGCTCCCGCGCCGCCTCCAGCATCCGCGCCCGGTTGGCCGCGGTCCTGGCCGCCCGCACCCCGGGTCTCCTCGTGCCCATCCCCACACCCGCCCCCACTTGACTGGAGCATCACTCTAGTGGAATTTTCACTGGAGCATCGCTCTAGTGAAGGAGTGTTCATGAAGGGAAGACGTGCGCCCGGCGGGTCGCTAGACGGCCGGGGCCGGGCGTTGCTGCTGCTCACGGCGGTCGAGCTGGTGGTGTTCCTGGACACCACGGTGCTGAACGTGGCCCTGCCCGCGATCGGCCGCGACCTTCGCCTGGACGAGGCGGGCCTCGGCTGGGTCACCAACGCCTACCTGCTGGCGTTCGGCGGATTCATGCTGCTGGGCGGCCGCGCCGCCGACCTGCTGGGACCGCGCCGGGTGTTCGCGTGGGGCCTGGCGGTCTTCACGGTCGCGTCGGCGCTGGCCGGGCTGGCGGGGACGGCGTGGCTGCTGGTGGCGGCGCGGGCGTTGCAGGGGATCGGCGCGGCGGTGGTGGTGCCCGCGCAGCTCGCGTTGCTGACGGCGACGTTCACCTCCCCCGAGGCGCGCCGCCGGGCGTTCGGGGTGTGGAGCGCGATGGGCGCGGCGGGCGCGGCGGTCGGCACGGCGGCGGGCGGGCCGCTGACCGACGGGTTCGGCTGGCCGTCGATCTTCCTGATCAACGTTCCGGTGGGGGTGGTGGCCCTGGCGTTCCTGCCCCGCCTGCTCCCCGCCGACCCGCGCCCGGACGCCGCCGGAGCGGCCCGCGCGACCGGCACGGCGGCGCGCTCGG
>NZ_BCQR01000028.1 GCF_001552175.1 Actinomadura kijaniata NBRC 14229 | reverse complement strand
GGCGCCGCGCCCGCCGCGGGACGGCTCGCCGCGCGCTCGGGCGCCGGACGCGGCCCCAGCCTGCCGCGCCCCCGCGTCGGATGACCCTCAGCCCGGCTCGTTGCCCGGCTTCCACTTGATGCCGCACCCGAGGCTCGGGGTGTGCGGCTCGGGCACCTTCTCGCCCGCCAGCACCAGGTCCAGCGCCGCGCGCAGCGACGAGCCGTCGGAGGGCACCTCGTTGCCCGGCCGCGCCCGGTCGAACTCGCCCCGGTAGGCCAGCCGCCGTTCGGCGTCGTAGAGGAACAGGTCCGGGGTGCAGGCCGCCTTGTAGGCGTGCGCGACCTCCTGCGAGGCGTCCACCAGGTAGGGGAACTCGAACCCGGAGCGTTCGGCCTGCTCCCTCAGGTGGGGGACGTCGTCGTCGGGATAGCGCTCCACGTCGTTGCTGCAGATCGCGACGGTGGACAGGCCGCGCTGGCGGTACTCGGCGGTCACGACGCCGAGCGCGCGTTCGACGCGGCGCACGTAGGGACAGTGGTTGGACAGGAACGCCACCAGCAGCGCGGGCGTCCCGGCCAGGTCGTCCATCGAGACCAGCGTTCCGTCCAGCGACGGCAGCGTGAAACCCGGAGCGGAGGACCCCAGCGGGACCATGAACGAGGAGATCGCCATGCCCCCATTCTCACCCTCGTGCAGCCGACCATGCGCTTGGTAGGGTGACGCGACCGGTCGCGTGGAAGGGCAGGTGGAACGTGCCGTCCCAGGAGCACATGAAACGGGTGCTGCAGAGCTACGTCGACGGCTTCAACGCGGGCGACGCCGCCGCGGTGGCCGCCCTGTTCGCCGACGACGCCGTCATCGAGGACCCGGTCGGCACCCCCGCGATCAAGGGACGGGAGGCCATCGACGAGTTCTACGCCAACGCCGTCTCCGCCGGGACCAGGCTCACCCTGGACGCCCCGGTCCGCGGCTCGCACGGCGACCGCGCGGCGATGGCGTTCACCGTCGAGGTCACCGGCCTGCGGATCCGCGTGATCGACGCGATGACCTTCGACGAACAGGGGAGGATCGCCCGGATGGAGGCGTTCTGGGGGCCCGACGACATCGAGCGGTGATGGCCGGTAACGGACGGCTCACCGCTTCCCCGGCCCCGCCCGCGCCCCGGCCCTAGGATGCCGGAAACGCCGCTCGAAGGATTCCCCCGGGGAAGTCGCCATCAACAGGCCGTACCAGTCCATCCTGCGTGATCCCGGCCCCGGCCAGGGGGAACGGCTGCGCCGCGCGTTCACCGCCGCACTGGCCGCGCGCGGCCTGCCGCCGCTCCCCGGCGGCCCCGACGTCGAGGAGACCCACGACGGCGGCGCCGTCACGGTGCGGGTCCGCCCCGGCTGCGGCCGCCTCCAGTTCGACGACGGCGCGCTGCGCACCCGCGTCACCTACGGCGAGACCGGCGCGGGCCCGGGCGGCTGGGCCGTGGTGACCGTCGAGCGGCACAACGGCACGGCCGAGGCGTTCGCGCCCGCCTTCCTGCCCGACTACCTGCGCACCGGCCGGATCACCGACGGCGGCGTCCACCTGCCGCACACCGCCACCGAACTCGACGAGGACACCGTCGGCTACTTCCTGCCCGACCTCACCGAACGCCGCCGTGGCGTCCCGCTGGTCGCCGTCGCGGCCACCCCGCAGGAACCGGGCGCGGCCCGCGCCCGCGCCGAGGAACTCGCCCGCGCGGTCGCCGGGGCCGCCGCCGTCGTGTGGTTCGCCGACCTGGCCGCCCAGGACCGCTTCAACGCCGAGGTGGGCGACGACCTGGCCGTCTATGGCGGCGGCGTGCGCACCTACCTGCCCGGCCTGAGCCTGGAGCACGAGAGCTACCCCAGCCGCCACCGCGTGATGGGCGGCGCGACCCTCCGCCGGCGCGGCGCCCGCGCGCTCGACATCGTCGCGGGCCACGTCCTCGGCCAGACCGCGCCGCGCCGCCTGCCCGACGACGTCCGCGCGGCCCACCGCATGGTCGGCCGCATCCTCGCCGGACTCGAACCCCCCGAGGCCCTCGCCGACGTCACCACCACCCCCGTCCCCACCGAACAGGACCGCGAACGGCTGCGCCGGGCCCTGCTGGCGATGGTCCCGGCCCCGCGCCCCACCCCGGCCCGGCCCGCGGACAACGGCCACCCCGCCGACGAGCCGCCGGAGCGCCCGCCCGCCCCGGCGCTCGACCCCGACGCGCTCGCCGCCGCCGTCGCGGCCACCGTCGCCGACCGCCTCCGCGACGAGATCATGGCCGCGCTGGAACTGGCCGCCGCCCGCGACCGCCCCGCCGCCCGCGACGAGCTGCTCAGCCAGATGCGCACGATGAACACCCACATCGGCAGCCTGGGCAAGGCCCTGGACGAGGCCCGCAGCATCAACCGCCAGGCCGAGACCGAGTCCGACCGCCTGGAGGACCAGCTCGAACGCCTCCGCGAGACCAACGGCGTCCTCGAACTCGAACTGGAGGAGGCCGCCCGCGAGGCCCGCCACCTCACCGAACGCGTCCGCCGCCTGGAGGCCCGCCTCGCCGAGACCCGCCAGGACTTCCCCAACCCCGCCGAGCTCTTCGAACCCACCCACCTGGTCGACGCCCTCTACCACGCGCGGGAGACGCTGCCGTTCATCGAGATCGGCGACACGTTCGACACCGCCTCCGCCCTCGACCTCGGCTACCCCGGCCAGTGCGCGCGGTGGGCGGCCAAGGCGTGGGACGCGTTCCAGGCACTGAACGACTTCGCCGCCGCCCGCTCCTCCGGCGCGTTCCACGGCGGCTTCTACGACTGGTGCCGCGACGACACCGGAGGCCGCCGCGTCATCCCGACCACGGTGGTGTCGCTGCGCGAGTCCACCACCGTCACGACCCGCGACAAACTGGCCCGCCCCCGCGTCTTCCCGGTCCCCACCTCGGTGAACCCGAAGGGCCGCCAGTACATGCCCGCCCACATCAAACTCCGCCGCGTGGGAAGCCCGGCCCCCCGCATCCACTTCCACGACGACTCGGCCGGAACCACAGGCAAGATCTGGATCGGCTACGTCGGCGACCACCTCCCCAACACCCGCACGAACTAGCTGTGCTGCAAAAGCCCTGGCCTACGGCGCTCGCCCTGGGGGCTCGCACCTCACCAGGTCTTGGCGAACGCGGCATCGCTCCGCGATCTGACCTGCGGGCCTTCGCCTTTGGCTTCGGGCCCGCGGGTCAGGTAACGCGCTCGCGTGCGTGGTTGAGGCCCATTGTGAAACAGGCCCTGGATCCTATGGCTGCCGAGTTCCTGCGGACCCGTCCCACACCCGCGCGGAGTGAACGGTCACGGTCACCGGGACCCGCTGGTCACTGGCCCGGCGGCCAGCGCCCTGGACCGTGCCCGCACCAACGGCGATCACGGCCTGACCGAAGCCATGTGCAGGATCTTGCGCCATGGCGTCCCGGCCGACGTTCCTTGGCAAGTAGGTACCTCGCGGACCCATCGGACAAGACGTGGATCGAGCGGTCTCGATGTCGTTGCGGTGTGTCACGCGACATTGACGTTGCGTTGACGAGGTGGGTTATCTGGGGCGGGTGAGCGCGCTGTTCCCCGCTGGATTCAGCGGTATCGACCCGGCCCTGATGGGCGAGATGATCGATGAGATGCGGCGCGGCCGGGCCGACATCACCGGAACGGTCGCGCCCTACCGCGCCAGGCTGGCCGCCCTCGGCGTGGACACCGCCCCCCTCACCGAGATCGACCGGGTCTGCGGCTGGCTCGACGCGCAGCTGCCCATGCTCACCCGCCGCCGGGACCTGGCCATCGCCCTGGACGACAGCTCCGAACCCGGCCTCGCGCCCATCGACGAATCGCTGGTCCTCACACCCGCCGAGGCCCGCCGCCAGGGGAGCGCGCTGGCCGCGCGTTTCCAGGGGCTTCACCCGGAGGACGGCGCCTATCACGAGATCCTCAACGAACTGGGACTGCATCGCTTCGACCCCGACTACACCGCCGCGTTCTTCGCGAGGCTCGGCGGGGAGGGGACGCGGCGGCTGCCGGGACTCGTCGAGGAGCACGCGCGGCTCGCCCACGTCGACCGCCAGCTGCGGGAGGCGGGGGAGGCGTTCGCCAGCGCGGTGTCGGGAGGGAGGGGCGTTCCGGGGTTCGGCGCGGTGGCGGACGCGATGTTCGCCCGCGACCTGCCCACCGCCGAACGGCAGGGCGTGGCGGCGTTGGCCTCCCACGGCACATACCCGCCGAGGTGGCTCGCCGCCCTCACCCGGCAGCACGCACTGGACCCGCTGTACCGGCAGTACACCGCGAACCCGGACATGCGCGCCGCCGACCTGAACGCGACGGACTGGCAGACGGTGCGCGGGATGCTCCAGGCGTTGGGCAACAACCCCGTGGCGTCGCGGCTGGCGTTCCAGGGGGTGGCCGACGCCCACCCGAGCCTCCCGGTGAACCCGACGGCCCTCGTTGACCGGCTCCCCGCTCCCGAGAAACGCACACCTGACCTCGCCGGAGTCCTGACGGCTTACACGCGCCTGGCCGCGTTCGACTCGCAGACGGCCGAACAACTGGGCAGGGCGTTGGCGGCGGGCAGCGGAGCCGACGACGAGAAGGACGGACGGCACAGCCAGGCGGCGGCACGGTTCGCGTTCACGGTGATGACGACGATCCCCGAGGCCGCCGACGCGATCCCGGAACCGATGCGCTTGCCGATGTCCCGCATAGCGGCGTCCTACGTCACCGAAATCACCGAAGGCGCCAACATCGACGACCGCCACCAGGACACCGCCTTCGGCAAGGTGAAGTCCTACACGCCCGGCCTGAAACCCCTGTTCAGCCTCAGCCCGGAGGACACCTACGAGTTCCTGAAGACGTTCGCCGACTCGCCCGAGCACATGCGGCCGTTCGAACAGGGCATGGGGGCACTCACCCGACGCCTGGGAGCCGAGGGCATACGCATCGAAACGGCCAAGAAGAACGGTGCGATCCACCACGACACCCCGGGCCTGGAACGCGTGATGCAAGCACTCGGCTACGTCGCGGGCCTCCAGTCCCAAGCACAGAAAACAGTGCAGGGCGAACTGGACGAGCAGGACGCCCTACGCCGCGAGCAGTTGCGTCAGCTGGCCGATGTGGGCTTCGACCTTGGCACCATCTTCGTTCCGGTGGCGCCGATGGCCGACGAGATGGTCTGGGACATGCTCACCAAGGTCTCCGGCTCCGAACTCGACCGCCTCAAGGACAACGCCGACGAGAACACCCGCCTCAAACGCCTGGAGGACAGGGAACTCCAGACGTCCCTGGGCCTCCAACACGCGATGGTGCAACGCCTGATCAAACGCGGCTACCCGATGGAGGTCACCCCCTGGGAAGCCGAACACCCGCACCCGGGCCACCTGTTCTACAACAACGCCACAGGCCACCTGCTCCCGTACAAGGAGATCACCGGCGACCCCAAACTGCTGGACAACTACATCTCCTGGCTCAACGCCAACGGCCGCGGCGGCGACAGCGAAACCGCCTTCGGCCAGGTCCCGGTGAACGCGACTGGTGCCTTTGAGGGAAAGTTGAGAAGGGCTCAACAGTTGGCGCTGAGTTGGGAGCGGGATGCTCGTCCCTAGGTCGTGTCGTCAAAGCCATAGCCACATCAGCACAGCGGTCAGGGTGAAGGCGGCCTGGTAGTACTCGGCGGTCTTGTCGCAGCGGGCGGCAAAGCCGCTCCAGTGCTTGGGCCGGTTAAGACAGCGCTCCACTGCGTTGCGGCGCTTATAGATCTCGGGGTTGAAGGCCGGGGTCGTCCGCCGCAGCGGGCCCGGCCTGCCGCCTGGTCGGCGCGTTCGGAAAAGGTGGCGCCGATCCCGCGCCGCCGCAGATACGCCCGGATCGCCCGGCTGTTGTAACCCTTGTCGGCCACCACACGACCGGGGCGCGTGCGAGGCCACCCCTGGGCACGGCACCCGAATTCGGTCCAACACCGCACCCAACACCGTGCAGTCGTTGACGTTGCCGCCGGTCACCACCAGCGCCAGCGGCCGCCCCCGCCCATCACAGGCTAGTGAACCTTGGTGGTCAGCCTGCCCCGGGACCGCCCGAGCGTCTGCTGGTGGTGCCCCTTTTTGACTGCTGGCGGCGCGTTGGTGCACTAGCGCGATGCTGGAGTCCACCCCCACCAGCCAAGCGATGCCCCCGGCCACATCCGCGCAAGCCTGGACGGTTTGCGGCATGCGGGTGAAGGTGCCGGCGGCTTTGACGACAGAACCTAGGCTCTAGCTTTTTCTGAGACAGTCTGTCGAGCCGTAGATCTCAACGACCCCCTTTTGGGGGACCGCGATGGTGATGTTAGTGCGAGCCTGCTTGTTGCGGCTCTTTATTATGGGGCTGGCGCGCTGAACGTCTACAGGCTCGTACTTTGCCACGAGGGTGTTCAATTTTCCGTACAAATTGTTCGACAGGTCAACAGGGTCGAGGCTCAAGTCGTCTTTTCTGGGATCTTTTTTATGTCCGGCAACGGCGTAGGTGCGCTTTACCCTGTCCTCGTCGCAGGAAATATCCTTGCCGCCCGGATCAGTGACTCTAGCGTTTCGAATGTTGCCTACTCCGATACCTGCCAGTTTATCTACATGCGCCCTTAGATGCCCTTCTGCTTGGGCTGCGGTGGGGCCTTCGGGTTGCTGCTGGCAGGAGATGGTGGTGGCTAGCAGTGCGAGGGTGAGGATGATATTCGCTCGTACCGGGAAACTCTTGGGCATTGTGTCCCTTCGGCAGGGAGCTGGTTGACTCGTTGGGGTGTCGGGTGGGTGGGTCGTCCTTAGAATGCCTCTGATCGCTTCGTCTTGCTACTGCTCTTGAGGATGTGGTTATGGCTCCCGGAAAGGTGCCCAATCCGAAGTATCGGGAGCTTGAGGAGCTTCTGCGTAGGTTGCGGCGGGATGCTGATGTGATGGAACGGGCGCTTGACAAGCCGGTTCGTCGGATGGTCAGTCGGCATGTCTGGGTCAGTGGCAGCGGGGGCGCGGCCGTCGCCTTCGAACGTGATCTCATCGACCAGCGGCGGCGTCTCCGATCCGCCGTGCGCGCGTTGATCGTCTCTGCCGAGGAAGCGCTACGCCGCACCCCCAGGGAAGTCAGTGAGCTTGAGGCGGCGTTGGGCGGCTGATCGGAGTCGACCTTGGCGGGAGGGGGCCTGAAAGGGGACTCTCTTGGACGGGGTGCGCGTCAGGTCGTGATCTTTTTGAGGAAATTAGTCAGGTTTGTTTGGGTTCGGGCTATTTTTTCGTTCGGGGTCAGGGTTTCTTCTAGGCGGCCTCCTGGTTCTGGGGCCTTTTTGTCGCGGGTGTAGAGCGAGCATGCCAGGTCTGTGCACAGGTAGGCGCCCACCGAGTTTCCCTGGCGGCCTGCCTGGCCGGTGCGGCGGGCCGTCATCAGGGCGACGCCGTTGCCGGAGTGCGTCGTCAGGCACAGCGAGCACATGCTGCGCTGGGTGAGGCCGCGTGCCTGGTTCGACAGGCGCAGGGTGACGCCGATCAGGCGGCCTTCGTGTTCGGCCACGATGTAGCAGCGGTCGGGGGCGCCGGGGTCGCGCCAGCCCAGGAAGTCCAGGTCGTCCCACGGACGTTCCGCGAGGTCGCGGGGGAGGGGCAGGCGCTTGGCCTCGCCCTTGGAGCAGTTCACGAACGAGGCGCGGATCTCGGGTTCGGTCAGCGTCTTCATGGTCGCAGACGCTAGCTTTCCTAGATATTCTAGGCAAGTTCTTAGTCTGTCGAGGTTCGGAGGTGGCGCCCATGGCGCGGGCGGGGCTGACGGTCGAGCGCGTGGTGCGGGCGGCGGCGGAGATGGCCGATGAGATCGGGATCGACAACGTCACCATGACGGCGCTCGCGCGCGGTTTCGGTGTGAAGGACGCCAGTCTGTATTCGCACGTCAAGAACGTGACGGAGCTGCGCGGCCGGGTCGCGTTGCTGGCCGCGGCCGAGCAGTCCGAACGCCTCAACGAGGCGGTCGCGGGCCGTGCCGGGAAGGACGCGCTGGTGGCGTTCGCCAACGCCTACCGCGACTACGCGCACGAGCACCCCGGGCGTTACGCGGCGACGCAGGTCCAGGTCGATCCGGAGCTGCTGGCCGAGTCGCCCGCGAGTGCGCGGGGCGGTGAGCTCGTCTACGCGATGCTGCGCGGCTACGGCCTGGACGAGCCGGACGTGACCGACGCGGTGCGGCTGCTGCGCAGCACGTTCCACGGCTTCATCCTGCTCGAGGCGAACGCCGGGTTCGGGCATCCGCGCGACGTGCGGTCCTCGTGGGAACGCGCCGTCGAGGCCCTGCACGTCCTGCTGGAGAACTGGCCCTCGGAGGAGGAACGATGACGACGCAGGTGCGGGCGCCCGTCCCCGAACCCCTCGACCGGGCGACGATCCGCGTCGGGATGATCCTGGTCGCGGGGGCCTTCGTGGCTTTGCTGGACGGCACGGTCGTCTCGGTCGCCGTGCACACCCTCGCCGGGGTGTTCTCGGTGGGCGTGGCCGACGCCCAGTGGGTCACCACCGCCTATCTGCTCGCGCTGGCGGCGGTCATCCCGGTGACCGGGTGGGCGGCGCGGCGCTTCGGGGCGTCGCGGGCGTGGACGGTGTCGCTCGGCGTGATGCTGGTCGGCTCGGTGCTGTGCGGGCTGGCCTGGTCGTTCGGCAGCCTGGTGGCGTTCCGCGTGGTGCAGGGGCTCGGCGCCGGCGGCCTGTTCCCGCTGTCGCGGATCATCGTCATGGAGGTGGCCGGGCGCGAGCGCCTCGGCCGGATGATGGCGATGATGGCGCTGCCGGCGCTCGCCGCGCCGCTGCTCGGCCCGGCCGTCGGCGGCGTGGTGGTCGAGGCCCTGTCGTGGCGCTGGGTGTTCCTGCTGAACGCCCCGCTGCTGCTCGCCGCGATCGTACTGACCCTGGTGTTCGTCCCGGTCTCGCCGCGCGCGGCCGCCGAACGCCTGGACGTCCCCGGCCTGCTCTGCGTGAGCGGCGGCCTCACCCTGCTGGTCTACGGGCTGAGCGGCACGGGGCAACGGGCGGCCGCGCTGGTGGCGGGCCTGGTCCTGCTGGCGGCCTACGGCCTGCGCGAGGCGCGGTCGCCGCGGCCGGGCATCGTGGACCTCGGCCTGTTCCGCGACCGCGCCTTCGCCGCCTCCGCCGCCGTCGGGCTGCTGGTCAACCTCACCCTCTTCGCCGGGGCGTTCCTGGTGCCGCTGTTCTTCCAGCAGGGGGCCGGGCGCGGCGCGCTGGACGCGGGCCTGATCCTGGTCCCGCAGGGGCTGGGCATGCTGGTGGCGACGCTGTTCGCGGGGCGTCTCATCGACGCCGGCCCCCGCGCCCGCACGATGGTGCTGGCCGGCCTGGCGCTGACCGCGGTGGGGACGGTGCCGTTCGCGCTGGTCGAGCCGGGTTCGCACGTGCCGCTCGGCGTGGCCGCGCTGTTCGTCCGCGGCGTCGGCCTGGCGCTGGCGGGCTCGCCGATCATGAAGACGCTGTACCACTCCCTGCCCGCGGCGAAGGTCCCGGCGGCGACCACGGCCAACGCCGTCGCCCAGCAACTCGGCGGCGCGCTCGGCACCGCGGCGGTCGCCGCGGCCCTCCAGCCCTTCGGCTTCCACGCCGCGTTCTGGCTGGTCCTGGCGCTGCTCGCGGTCACCGCCGCCGGCGCCCTCCTGCTCCCGGAACGGCGGCCCGGCGCGGTCAGCGCACCGGGCCGGTGAGGGCGTCGGCGCCCCACGCGTCGAGGCGGTCCGGGAGCGGGCCCCCGCCGTCCAGGACGTGGCGGGCGAACGCGTCCCGCTCGTGGGTGAGGATCGCCGCCTCCCAGACGCAGGGGGCGAGCCCGGCGCGGCCCGGCCGCATCTCGCCGGGCTTGCCCTGCGGCCCCACGAACACCGCCAGATCGGACATGTAGCCCTCGATCCAGGTGTGGACCAGCACGTAGTCGCCGTCGCCGCCCGCGTGCAGGATCAGCACCGACAGCCCCAGCGAGCCCCGGGCGCGCCCGAGCGACAGGTGGTCCTCGGCCAGCTCGACGGCGGTCTCGACGTCCCCGTCGGTGAGGGCGCGGCCGGGGGCCTCCAGGACGTAGACCTTCAGCAGGTGGCCGGCGACGGTGCGGACGCCGAGGGAACGCGTGGCGCGCTCGTGGTGTCCCTCGGCCAGCGCGAGCAGCGCCCCGCCGTCCACCGCGGAGGGAAGTTCGTGGCGGTTCATCCCTCCATCATGTCGCGCCAGGCGCGCTGCCGCCGGACGATCTCCCGGAAGGCGTCCTTGAACGCGGCGTAGTTCCCGGCTCCGACGGCCCGGGCGTGACGTTCCTCGATGGCGGCCAGGACGGCGTCGGACCGGGTCATCATGTCCAGGCCGCGTTCGGTGGGGACGACGAGCTTGGCGCGGCGGTCGGCCGGGTCGGGGCGGCGTTCGACGTACCCGAGGGCCTCCAGTTCGTCGAGCAGCTTGCCGACGACCTGCTTGTGCTGCCCGGAACGGCGGGCCAGGTCGGTGGCGCGGCTGCCCTCGGCGTCCAGGTAGGCCATGACCGCGCCGTGCTGGGGCCGCAGGTCGGGATGTCCCTGGTCGGCCATGGTCGCGAACAGCTCCTCCTGCACGGCGAACATCAGCCGTGCCGTGAGGACGCCCAGGTCGGGATCGCTCTGCTTGCGCTCGCTGCGGCGCATCGCCCCTCCATTGGTCACCGATGTTGACAGTAATAATAGGTGACTATATCGTCTCGGACACCACCTGATCATTAAGGAGGCGGTCATGGCGGTGACCGTGGAACTGACCCGTTTCCGCACGGTCCCGGGGCGTACCGGGGACATGCTGGCGGCCCGTCCGGCGATGGTGGCGGACTTCCGCGCCGACCGCGCGGGCTTCCTGGGGGCGCGGCTGGTGCGGCTGGCGGACGACGAGTGGCTGGACATCGTGGAGTGGCGTTCGGCGGAGGACTTCGCCGCCTCCCGCGCCAAGGGCGCCAACCGCCCGGGCATCGCCGCGTTCTTCGCGACGATCGCCGAACTGACCGGCGACGAGCAGGGCGTCCGTGTCGACGGCGGGGAGGAGGGGCGATGACGGCGCTGGTCCAGGGCACCGTGGCCGACGGGTTCGAACGGGTCCGGGAGGAGTTCGCCGCCGTCGTGGCCGCCGAACCGGGTCTCGGCGCGCAGCTCGCCGTGCGGCTCGACGGGCGGACGGTCGTCGACCTGTGGTCGGGGGTCGCGGAGGACTCGCTGCTGGCCCTCTACTCCTCGGGCAAGGGCGCGGCGTACCTGGTCGTGGCGTCGCTGGTGCAGGACGCGGTGCTCGACCTGGACCGGCCGGTCGCGGATCACTGGCCCGAGTTCGCGGCCGGGGGGAAGGGCGGCGTCACCCTGCGGGACCTGCTGGCGCACCGCGCGGGGCTCGTCGGCGTGGAGGGCGGCTTCACCACCGCCGAACTCGCCGACGACCGCCTCCTCGCCGAACGCCTCGCCCCCCAGCGCCCCCACTGGGAGCCGGGCACCGGCTACGGCTACCACGCGTTCGTCATCGGCGCGCTCGTCGGCGAGGTGGTCCGCCGCGCGACGGGCCGCTCCCTCCAGGAGATCTACGACGAGCGCGTCCGCACCCCCTACGACCTGGACTTCTACCTGGGACTCCCGGAGAGCGAGGAGCCGCGTTACCTCCCGGTCCGGCCGATGCGCGGCACGGCCCCGGCGCCCGCACCCGACAGCCTCACCGGCATCGCCTTCAACCTGAACGCGACCCCGCCGACCGACCTGGTGGAGTTCGCCAACACCCGCTCCGTGCGGGCCCTGGGCCCGGCGTCCTCGGGGAGCGTGGGCAGCGCGCGCGGCCTGGCGAAGATGTACGCGGCGACGATCGGCGAGGTGGACGGCCGGCCCCCGCTGCTGACGCCCGCGACGCTGGCGGAGTTCACCAAGCCGCACGCCACCGGCGTCGACCTGGTGACCGGCGAACGCGACCACTTCCTGCTGGGGTTCGAGGCGCAGGGGGTGCGGTACCCGTTCCTGGGCGCGGACGCGTTCGGGCACAGCGGCGCGGTGGGCGCGCAGTCGTTCGCCGACCCCGCGAGCGGGGTGGCCTACAGCTACACGCGCCGGAGCTTCGCCGCGGGCGGGGGCGGCGGCGCGCGGGAGAACGAACGCCTCGCCGCCGCCGTCCTCGACGCGGCCCGGCGGCCGTGAGGGGCGCCCGCTCGTCAGCGGCGGCCCGGCTCACGTGAGCGGCGGGGGATCGCCCTGGATGTCCTCCCACACGTAGCTCTCGGGGAGCAGCTCGCTGATGGGGAGGGCGCGCGGCTCCTCGGCCGTCCCGACGATGGCGCGGATGGCGGGGAAGTAGTCGATCAGCACCTGGCGGCAGCGCCCGCACGGCGGCAGGATCGAACGGCCGTCGTCGCCCACGGCCACGATGGAGTCCAGCTCGTACGCGCCGTGCGCGGCGGCGGTCCCCATGACGACCAGTTCCGCGCAGGGGCCGCCGGTGAAGTGGTAGACGTTCATCGCGGTGAAGATCCGCCCGTCGCGGGCCCGCGCCGCCGAGGCCACGGTGTGGACGTCGCGGTGGGCGTACGCGGCGACGACGCGCGACGCGGCCTGGACGAGCTCCCGATCGGCGGCACTGATCGTCATACCGCCATCATGCCCCGCGAGGCACGTCGTCCGGCGCCTCGTTCCCGCTCTTCCTCGCGAGACGGAGCGCCAGGCTGTTTGTCGCCGTCGTGCCTCGCGGAGCGTCGGCCGCCGCGTCGTTCCCGCTCTTCTTCGCGAGGTGGAGCACCAGGCCGTATATCGCCATCAGGTTCCGCGCGGAGCGTCGTCCGGCGCGTCGTTTCTGCTCTTCCTCGGGAGGTAGAGCGTCAGGCTGTTTGTCGCCGTCATGTCTCACGCGGAGCGCCGTCCGGCGCGTCGCTCCCGTCTCCTTCCGCGAGGCGGAGCGCGAGGCCGTCCAGGAGGCAGTCCAGGGCGAACGTGAAACGGCGGTCGCACTCGGCGTCCACGTCGACGCCGGTGGCCGCGGCCATGCGGCGGGCCAGGTGCGGATGGTCGCGGTGGAGTCCCGCCAGGAAGTCGCCCGCCTCCCCGGGCCAGCGGGCGGCGGCACGGGCGGTCACCGTCCGCCAGGTGATCTCGGCGGCGACCGCGCCGGTCACCTGGTCGTTGACGGCGGCCAGCGCGGCGTCCAGGTCCCGCTCGGCGAAGCCCGCCCGCGACAGGACCGCCAGGCCCGTCTCGGCGAGGGCCAGGGCGTTCGGGCCCAGGTTGGGCTGGGCCGTCAGGTCCGAGACGACCCAGGGGTGGCGCAGCATCATCGCGCGGGTGGAGCGGGCGAGATGGCCGAGACCCTCGCGCCAGCCGGACACGGGGGCCGCGCGCAGGTCGGCGAGCACCTCGCCCAGCACCGCGTCCAACGCCAGTTCGAGAAGCTCGTCCTTGGTCGTGACGTACCAGTAGAGCGAGCCCGCCGTGACGCCCAGATCGGTGGCGACGCGGCGCATGGACAGTCCCCGGTGGCCCTCGGAGTCGAGGATCTCGACGGTGCGGCCGACGATGCGGTCGCGGGTCAGGCGGCGGTCGCGCGGCGGTTTCTCGGGGCGCAGCCAGACCGAGAGCGGGGCGTCGTCGGAGGTGGACACGGGACGACCCTATCCAGGGGCGGACGTGCGCTGCGTACGCTGTTCCCGTACCTATACAGTGTTTAGCTTTCCCCATACAGTGTTTGAGGGAGGCGATGATGAGCGTTCACGTGACGGTGTGGGACGAGACCGGCGGGGGCGGGGAGCCCGTGGTCCTCGTCCACGGGTCCACGAGCTGGGGTGATGACCCGGTGTTCGGGTTCGCGGCGCAGCGGCCGCTGGCGCGGCGGTTCCGGCTGGTGGCGATGGACCGGCGGGGGTACGGGGACAGCCCGGACAGCTCGACCGGGTTCGCCGGCGACTACGAGGTCGACACCGAGGACGTCCTCGCGCTGATGGGGGAGGGCGCGCATCTCGTCGCGCACTCCTACGGGGCCGTCGGGGTGATGTGGGCGGCGGCGCGACGGCCGGAGGCGGTGCTGTCGATGACGCTGGTCGAGCCGGGGTGCTACCAGGCCGCCGCCGATGATCCCGTGGTCGCCAAGGCGCTGGCGGCCAACCGCGCCGCGTACGCCGCGTTGCCCGAGGACGTCCCCGCCGACGTCTCCCTGCGCGCGGCGACCGAATCGGTAGGGCTCCCGCCGCTGGAGCCGACGCCGCGACGCCTGCGCGCCGCGCGCTCGGCGTTCCGCGAACGGGTGTGCTGGGAGGCGGCGATCCCGGTCGCCGAGCTGGCGGCGGCCCCCTGGCCCAAGCTCGTCATCTCTGGCACCTGGGAGAACGTCCCCGCCCTGTACCGCGAACGCGGCGGAGAGCCGCTGATGGCGTGCGCGCGGGTGACCGCCGAACGCATCGGCGCGCGCCGGCTCCAGATCCCCGGCACCGCCCACTGGCCGCACACGGAGAACCCCGAAGCCGTCAACGCGGCCCTCGAAGAACTGTGGACGAACGCCGTCACACGCAACGCCTGACATCCCGTGCAGGCGCGCGGCCCTTCGAGCCCTCGGCGGGCAACGAGCGCCCCTGCGTACCCGAATTCGTCGGCGGCCCGAAGACGCGAAGCGAACGTGTGTTCGCCGCCCGCCACGCCGCAGGATCCGGCGGTGAAGGGGTCCCGGGAACGGGCGTTCCCGCGTAGCCGGACTCGTCGGGCGGCAGGATGTCGGCGGTCCGAGGGCGGGGAGCGAACGTGTGCCCGTCACCCTTGTGCGGCGGGAGCCGGCGGCAGACGGTCGGCGCGGCGTCGAACTCCGCGCGCGGAACGCGGGAAGCGGCCGCGCGGCGGTGTTCGGTGGAAGGGCGTTCGGCTTGTCCTGTGCGGCCGGTGCCGTCCCGGGGTCGGGGCGGCACCGGCGTTGGGTGTCAGTTGACGGAGCCGCCCTGTTCGGCGGCCACCTCGGCGGCCTCGGCAGCCTCCTCGGCCTCGTCGGGGCGGCGGCCCAGGGGGCCTCCCACCTCGGCGATCGGCTGCTCCAGCGGGATGCCCGAGCCGTCGCGGCGGCCCAGCTCGGCCGGGAGCTCCAGGGGCTTGCCGTTGGCGGCCGACGCCTTCGCCGGGGTCGCGGCGACCCAGGCCGCCAGCAGCGTGTCCTCGCCCTTCAGGAAGCGGTGCGAACGCACACCGCCCGTCGCGCGGCCCTTGGCCGGGAAGTCCGCGAAGTCCGACACCTTGATCGCGCCGGTCTGGGTGCCGGGCAGGGCCGTCGAGCTGCCCGCGACCGTCACCACCCGGGCCTCGCGCGCCGGGTCGATCGCGCCGAACCAGATCACGCGGGCGTCCGCCGCCAGCTTGATCCCGGCCATGCCGCCCGCCGGGCGTCCCTGCGGGCGGACGTTCGAGGCCGCGTAGTGCAGCAGCTGGGCGTCGCTGGTGGCGAACACCAGGTGGTGGTCCTCGGACTCCAGGTGGACGGCGCCGACGACGCGGTCGCCCTCCTTGAGCGTGATGACCTCGAAGTCGTCGCGGTTGTTCGGGAAGTCGGGCACCACCCGCTTGACCACGCCCTGCTCGGTGCCGAGCGCCAGACCCGCGCCCGCCTCGCTGATCGTGCCCAGGCCGACGACCGTCTCGCCCTCGTCCAGCGTCACGTACTCGGTGACCGGCGCGCCGCCCGCCAGGGACGGCGGTGAGGCCGACGGGGGCAGCGCGGGCAGGTCCACGACCTCCACGCGGATCATGCGTCCGGTGGAGGTGACCACGCCCACCTGGCCCCGCGCCGTCGTCGGGACGGCCGCGCGCAGCACGTCGTGGGACGAGCGCCCGCCCTCGTCGGACAGCGGGTCGGCCGTGGCGGTGCGGGCCATCAGGCCGGTGACCGACATCAGCACCAGCACCGGGTCGTCGGGCACCTGGAGGGGAACGGCCGCCGCCGCCGTCTGGCCCGACGCCTCCATCAGCACCGTGCGGCGCGGGGTGTCGAACTTCTTGACGACGTCGCGCAGCTCGCGGGAGACCACGCCGCGCAGCTTGCGCTCGGACTCCAGGATCGCCGTCAGCTCGGCGATCTCCTTGTTGAGCTGGTCCTTCTCCTTCTCCAGCTCCAGCCGGTCGTACTTGGTCAGCCGGCGCAGGGGCGTGTCGAGGATGTACTGCGACTGGATGTCGGACAGGTCGAAGATGTCGATCAGGCGGGCCCTGGCCTGCGCCGAGTCGTCGCTGGAGCGGATGACCTGGATGACCTCGTCGATGTTCAGCAGCGCGACCAGCAGGCCGTCCACCAGGTGCAGGCGGTCCTCGCGCTTCTTGCGGCGGAACATCGACCGCCGCCGCACCACCTCGATGCGGTGGTCCACGTAGACCTGGAGCAGGTCGCGCAGGCCGAGGGTGCGGGGCTGGCCGTCGACCAGCGCCACGTTGTTGATGCCGAAGCTCTCCTCCATCGGGGTGAGGCGGTACAGCTCGGCGAGCACGGCCTCGGGGTTGAAGCCGTTCTTGACCTCGATGACCAGGCGCAGGCCGACGTTGCGGTCGGTGAGGTCCTTCAGGTCGGCGATGCCGTTGAGCTTCTTGGCGTTGACCAGTTCCTTGATCTTGGCCTTGACGCGCTCGGGGCCCACCGCGTACGGCAGCTCGGTCACCACGATGCCCTTGCGGCGGGGGGTGACGTTCTCGATGTGGGTGGTGGCGCGCATGCGGAACGTGCCGCGCCCCTTGGCGTAGGCGTCGCGGATGCCGTCCAGGCCGACGATCTTGCCGCCGGTGGGCAGGTCGGGACCCGGCACGAAGCGCATCAGGTCCTCAAGGGTGGCGTCGGGGTGGTCCAGCAGGTGCCGGGCCGCGGCGACGACCTCGCCGAGGTTGTGCGGGGCCATGTTGGTGGCCATGCCGACCGCGATGCCGGAGGCGCCGTTGACCAGCAGGTTCGGGAACGCGGCCGGAAGCACGTCCGGCTCCTGCTCCTGACCGTCGTAGTTGGGGCGGAAGTCGACGGTGTCCTCGTCGATGGAGTCCACCATCAGCATCGCCTCGGGCGTCAGGCGCGCCTCGGTGTACCGCATGGCGGCGGGCATGTCGTCGCCGCCGAGGGAGCCGAAGTTGCCGTGGCCGTCGACCAGCGGCATCCGCATCGCCCACGGCTGCGCCAGGCGCACCATCGCGTCGTAGATGGCGCTGTCGCCGTGCGGGTGCAGCTTGCCCATCACCTCGCCGACGACGCGGGCGCACTTGACGTGGCCCCGGTCGGGACGCAGTCCCATGTCGTTCATCGAGTACAGGATCCGCCGCTGGACGGGCTTGAGCCCGTCGCGCGCGTCGGGCAGCGCCCGGCTGTAGATCACCGAGTAGGCGTACTCAAGGAAGCTGCCGCGCATCTCCTCGGAGACATCGACATCGATGATGTTCTCCTCGAAGTCCGCCGGCGGGGGAGGAGGAGGGGCTTGGGATCCGCGTCGTGCCATGCCACACATTGTGGCCGGTCCCAGTGACATCTTTTGCCCGGACGGGGACCGGCTCGCCGCCGGACGGGCGGCGTAGGGTCCGTTTCACACCGCCTGTCCCGATCCATGAGGAGGCTCCATGAGCGCGCCGGCCGACTTCCAGAACGAGATCTACCTCAACGGACTGGGCGACACCCTCCCCGGTCTCCCCACGGATCTGACGAGGCTGGAGGCCCTGGCGGAGGGGCGGCTGTCGGCGCAGGCGTTCGGGTACGTGGCGGGCGCGGCGGGCAGCGAGGCGACCGCGCGGGCGAACCGGGAGGCGTTCGACCGGTGGCGGATCGTCCCCCGGATGCTGCGGGACGTGGCCGAACGCGACCTGTCGGTCGAGGTCCTGGGAACGCCGATGCCCGCGCCGGTGCTGCTGGCCCCGATCGGCGTGCAGTCGATCCTGCATCCGGACGGCGAGCTCGCCACGGCCCGCGCGGCGGCCGGAACGGGCCTGCCCGTGATCCTGAGCACCGCCTCGTCGTACGCGATGGAGGAGGTCGCCGCGGCCGGCGGCGACGGCCCGCGCTGGTACCAGCTCTACTGGCCCAAGGACCGCGACCTGGCCGTCAGCCTCCTCGACCGCGCCCGGGCCGCCGGGTACACGGCGCTGGTGGTGACGCTCGACACGTTCACCCTGGCGTGGCGGCCCCGCGACCTGGACCAGGCGTACCTGCCGTTCCTGCGCGGCATCGGCGTCGCCAACTACTTCTCGGACCCGGTGTTCCAGAAGGCCGTCGGCGGGCCGGTCACCGACGAGAACCGCTCGGCGGCGCTGCTGCACTGGGCCGCCAACTTCGGCGACCCGTCGCTGACCTGGGCGGACCTGGCGTTCCTGCGCGAGCACTGGGACGGCCCGATCGCGCTCAAGGGCATCCAGCACCCCGACGACGCCCGCCGCGCCGTGGACGCCGGCATGGACGGCGTGATCGTGTCCAACCACGGCGGGCGGCAGGTGGACGGCGCGGTCGCGTCGCTGGACGCGCTGCCCGCCGTCGCCGACGCGGTCGGGAACCGGATCGCGGTGCTGTTCGACAGCGGCGTCCGCACCGGCGCGGACGCGGCCAAGGCCCTGGCGCTGGGCGCGCGGGCGGTGCTGGTCGGCCGCCCGTACGCGTACGGGCTGGCGCTGGGCGGCGAGGCGGGCGTGCGGCACGTGCTGCGCTGCCTCCAGGCCGAGCTGGAGCTGACGATGGCGCTGGCGGGCCTGACGCGCCCGGCGGAACTGGATCTGGACTGCCTGGTCCGGAGCTGACCGCGCGGGATCTTACGGACCGCGAAACAGAAAACCGTTCACCCCCGTGCGGCCGGTCCGCGCCGGTTAGCCTCGACTTCGAGTGATCTTGTTCGAGGGGGAACGATGCACGAGGGGCATGACGGATGTCATGGTCGGACCCGGCGGATCTCACGACCGGTCGCTGACGCCCGTGACTGCCCGCCGGCGCGGCCGGCGGCCAGCATGGGGGACATGAGCGGCGACGCGATCGAAGTGACCGGACTGATCGTCCGTCCCGGGGGGCGCGGGGCGCCGCGGGCGGTCTCGTTCGCCGTGGCCCGCGGCGAGGTCTACGCGGTGCTCGGCCACGCCGGCTCGGGCAAGACCACGGTGCTGGAGGCCGTCGCGGGCCTGCGGCGGCCCGAGGCCGGGACGGTCCGGGTGCGCGGCACCGACCCGTTCGCCGGACCCGGACGGGCTCCGGCGGGCGCCGTGTGGTCCGACGGCGGGCTGTTCCCGGGGCTGACCCCCCGCGAGGTCGTCGGGACGTGGCGGCGCTGGACGCTGGACCCGCTGGCGGAGGACCGGGCGCTGGAGCTGGCGGACCTCACCGACGCGGCCGACGTCCCGTTCGAGGACCTGGCCGCGGGCGCGCGGCGGCGCCTCGACCTGGCGCTGGCCCTGATCGGCCGCTCGGACGTGCTGCTGCTGGACGAGCCCACCGCTGGTCTCGGCCCGGCCGACCGGCGGGAGGTGTGGACGGTGCTGCGCCGGATCGCGGCCGAGGGCGTGACGGTGCTGCTGGCCACCCGGGACGCCGACGAGGCGTGCCTGGCCGACCGGGTCGGCGTGCTGGACGGGGCCCGCCTGCCGGGCCGCCGGACGCGTTCCTTCCTGGCCGCCTGACCCCGGGGGCGGCGCGTAGGCTGTGAGCCGCATGTCCCCGGGGACGGAGGGGCGGGTGCGGCCCAGGATTCCGCGGCTCACCGTCATCGCCGCGATCATCGTGGCGATGACGCTGGTCACGCTGGCCGGACTGGTGCTGTCCCCGATGTGGGACGAGCTGGTGACACGGCGCGACGCCGGGCGGATCGCGGTCGCGGTGCCGCTGGTCGCGGTGGTGTTCGCGCTCTACGGGCGGCTGCTGTGGCTGAACCTCGTCCGGCGCACCGCGCCCGTCCACCGGCTCGGCCTGGCGGCGGTGCTGGCGTGCTGCTGGACGCTGCCCGCGCTGCTCGGTGTGGGCCGGGGCTGGGCGAACGCGCTGGTGGTGCCCGCCGGGCTGATCGCGGTGGTGCTGCCGGCGCGGCGGGCCGCCGCGGTCACCGGGGCCGTCGCCGCGCTGACGTTCGGCTACGGGCTGGTGCTCGACCTGCCCGTGCTGACGCTGCTGTACAACCTGGTCGGCATCCCGCTGACGGCGTTCTCCGGGTACGTGACGATCTGGCTGGTCCACGTGGTCCAGGAGCTGCACGAGGCCCGCGCCGAGCTGGCCGGGGCGGCGGTCGGCGAGGAGCGGCTGCGGTTCGCCCGCGACCTGCACGACGTGCTCGGCCACAGCCTCCAGGCGGTCGCGCTGCGCGCCGAGGTCGCCGAACGGTTCCTGGACCGCGACCCCGGCCGCGTCCGCGGCGAGCTCGTCGAGATCCAGGCCGTGGCCCGCGACTCGGTCCGCGACGTCCGCGAGGTCGTGCGCGGCTACCGCACCACCTCCCTGCGCGGCGAGCTGGACGGCGTGTCGGCGGTGCTGCGGGCCGCCGGGATCGTCTGCGACCGCCCCGACCTGCCGCCGGACCTGCCCGCCCGCGTCCACGAACCGCTCGGCTGGGTCGCCCGCGAGGCCGCCACCAACGTCCTGCGGCACGCCGGGGCGTCCTGGTGCCGCATCACGGTCGACGCCGACGGCCCGCACGTCCGGCTGGAGATCGTCAACGACGGCGCGGGCCGCCGCGCCGGGACCGGCGGCAGCGGGCTGACCGGCCTGGCCGAGCGCCTCCGGGCGGCGGGCGGCGCGCTGGCGGCCGGTCCGGCGGGCGACGGGACGTTCCGCGTGACGGCCACCGTTCCGAAGGGGGACACGTGATCCGGGTGCTGCTGGCCGACGACCACCACCTCATCCGCGAGGCCCTGGTCCTGCTGCTGGAAACCGAGGACGGCATCGAGGTCGCCGCCGACGTGGGCCGCGGCGACGAGGCCGTCGACCGCGCCCTGGCCCTCCGGCCCGACGTCGCCGTCCTCGACATCGACATGCCCGGGCTGGACGGGCTGGCCGCCGCCGAACGCCTGGCCCGCGACCTGCCCGCCTGCCGCCTGGTGATCGTCACCGCGCACGGCCGCCCCGGCAACCTGCGCCGCGCGATGGCCGCGGGCGTGCGCGGCTTCCTCGGCAAGGACGCGCCCGGCTCCCGGCTGGCCGAGGTCATCCGCCAGGTCGCCGCCGGTGCCCGCTACATCGATCCCCAGCTGGCCGCCGACGCCCTGGCCGCCGAGGAGTGCCCGCTGACCCCGCGCGAACTGGACGCCCTGCGCGCCGCCGCCGACGGGGCGCCCGTGGCCCGCATCGCCCGCGCCCTGGGCCTTTCGGAGGGGACGGTCCGCAACTACCTGTCCTCCGCGGTGACGAAGCTGGGCGTCGACAACCGGCACGCCGCCGCCCGCGCCGCCGCCGACCTGGGCTGGCTGTGACGGCGGCGGTCAGCGGCGGGCCAGCACCAGCGCGCCGCGCTTGGTGACGCGCAGCGGCGCGCCGACCCGCGCGGCCAGTCCCGCCGCCTCGGCGCGGGGCACCCGGCGGGCGACCAGGTAGTCGCGGACGGCCGCCCGGTCGGGGAGGGTGATCAGCGGGGCGTCCCAGCGTTCCACCCCGACCGCGCCGAACACCGCGCCCACCAGGCCCGGCGCGTCCTCGGCGTCGAACGGCGTCGGCGCGCGCCGCCACACGTGGGCCAGCTCGGGGCTGTCGTCGCGGGCGATGGCCGACACGGCCAGCAGCCCGCCCGGCGCCAGCACTCGGCGCGCCTCCCGCAGCGCCGCCGACGGGTCGTCCAGGTGGTAGAGCATGTTGACCGCCACGGCGGCGTCGAACGCCCCGTCCCGGAACGGCAGCCGCACCGCGTCCCCCCGCACGGCGGGACCCGGATGCGCCGCCAGCATCGTCGCCGACGCGTCCAGCCCGACGACGCGCATGCCGCCCGGCGAGGCGGGCCGCGGCATTCCGTACGGCGGACCCGCGCGCCACCACATTCCCGGCGACGCGGGCTCGTCCAGGGAGGCGGGAAAGGAGCGCGTCCAGGCTTGGGTGGCCGCGCGCCGCCCCACCCGGTCGCGGGGGAGCGGGGTGGGCGAGACGGCCTCGCGGACCGCGGCGCTGAGCGCGCCCTCGCCGCAGCCGATGTCCAGGACGCGTACGGCCCCCGCCTCCGCGAGGACGGCCACGAGCCGGGTGTACAGGTTCCAGCCCCGCGCCAGGTGGTCCTGGGTGACGCGGGACCCGAGACGGAAACGCTCCGGATCGGAGTCGTAGTCGGAGGGGACCGTCATGCTCCCAGTCGACCACGGGTCACACCACGGGTCACAGGGTCTTGCCCGCTCCCGGCCCCCGGCCGGGCTCGGTGGCGCTCCGGACGAGGGCGTCCAGCCGCCGTTGCAGGGAGTCGCGGTCGCGCCTGAGGTCGTCCAGCTCCTCGCGCGACTCCCGCAGCTCGCGGCGCAGCATCAGCACCAGCCGGTCGGCGGTGTCCACGGCCAGCGACTCGCTCTGCCGGTCGAGCCGGCGGAGCTCGGTGCGGCGGCGCATCACCGCCACGACGGCCTGGACGAGGCCGCCGCCCGCCGCCACCTGCGCCAGGGCCACCACGATGTCGGTGGTCGTCACCGGGCGGCCTCCGTTCCACCGTGGGCGCCGTCCCGGACGCGGCGGGCGCGCTCGCTGATCGCGTGGGCCTTCAGCAGCGACCCGACGGTGAGCCCACCGGAGATCACCCCGGCGGCCAGCCCGTGGGAGCCCAGCCCGACCAGCACCGTCAGGCAGTAGAACGCGTACCCGCCGGTCACCAGGTACAGGCCCGGCAGCTCCAGCGTGACGCGCCGCGTGTACAGGCCGTACAGGGTCAGCGCGCCACCGGCCGCGAACATCGCCCCCCACAGGTGGGCGATCAGGTTGGCGTGACCGGCCAGGCTGTTGGTCATGCCCCGGCTGACGCCGTCGCCCATCACCAGCCCCAGGACGCCCAGGACGACGGCCGTCACCGCGACCATCGTCCCGAACGGGTTGCCGGAGAGTTGGATCCGCCATCCCATGGCCGCTTCACCTCTCGGTTCACTCGCAGAGGAACGCGAAGTTAACACGAGGGCACGGCGATGTTCACTCAGCGTGTCAGTGCGTAATCCAATCGTAGTAACCGCTGTTCAGGCGGCCGCTCCACCGTCGATGACGTGGTCCTCTCCGACGACGAAACCGGACTCCTCCGAGGCCAGCCACAGCACCGCCCGGGCGATCTCACCGGGGGCGGCGACCCGGCCCAGCGGCAGCCTCCCGCCCATCCGGGCGTCGCGCTCCGCGCGGGTCTCGCCGGGGCGGTAGCTCATCGGGCCGTCGATCGGGCCGGGGCTGATCGCGTTGATCCGGACGCCGTCGGCGATGGCCTCGCGGGCGGCGGCCCTGGTCAGCGCGCTCACCCCGGCCTTGGCGGCGGCGTAGGCGCCCAGTCCGGGAAGCCGCTGGTGCGCGCCGATGACGGAGGCGGTGTTGACGATCGTGCCGCCGCCGTGCGCCCGCATGTGCGCGATCTCGTGCTTCATCGACAGGAACACGCCGGTCAGGTTGGTGTCGATCACCCGGGTCCAGTCGTCCTCGGGCAGGTCGGCGACCGGGCCGAACGGGGCGGCGACGCCCGCGTTGTTGAACGCCACGTGCAGGCCGCCGTGCCGTTCCACGGTGGTGGCGACCATGCGGGCCACGTCGGCGGACACGGTGACGTCGGCGGTGATCGCGCTGGCCGTGCCTCCCTCGGCCGCGATGAGCTCCACCGTCCGCCCCGTGCTCTCCGGGTCGCGGCCCGCGACGGCCACCGTCGCGCCCGCCCGGGCGAACGCCAGCGCGGTGGCGCGGCCGAGCACGCCGGACGCTCCGGTGACGAGGACGACCCTGCCGTCGAACCGAACGGTCATGAGGAACTCCGTTTCACAGTAAACCAACAGAACGATTGGTCTCGAATAGGGTCCGAAGAAAGCCCCGCACCTTCCCGGTGCGGGGTCCGTCCCCGGCGAGGATCAGGCCAGGAGGGTGAGGGCCTGCTCGGCGGCGTCGCGCAGCCGCGCCCGGTCGGCCGGGGCGCGGCCCAGGACGCGCATGCCCTGGAACAGCACCACCAGCAGCCGCGCCAGGGCGCGCGGGTCTCGGTCGCCGGCCAGCTCGCCCTGGGCGCGGGCCCGGGTGAGCGCCGAGGTCAGCGCCGTCTCCAGATGGTTCCAGCTCGCCTCGACCAGACGCGCCGCCGCCGGGTCGCGGCCCGCCCGCTCGACCGCGGTGTTGACCACCATGCAGCCGCGCCGGACCGGGTCGTCCGCCGAGTCGGCGGCGTACCGCTCCACCAGCTCCCGCACGGCGGGCAGCACCGGGCCCGGCCGGGACAGCGCCGCCATGATCTGCGGGTCCCTCAGCTGCGAGTAGCGCTCCAGGGCCCGCAGGAACAGCTCGTGCTTCCCGCCGAACGTGGCGTAGACGCTGGCCCGCGCGACGCCCAGGTGCTCCACGAGATCGGCCATGGACGTCGCCTCGTAGCCGCGCTCCCAGAACAGCTCCAGGGCGCGCAGCAGCACGGCGTCCGGGTCGAACTCCTTGGTCCTCGCCATGTCCCGACCGTAGACCTATCTAGACCGATCGGTCAAATATTCAGCATCGACTTGGAGCGATCCAGATCGAGGACCTCCAAGACCGCGCCGTCGGCGGACAGCGCCTCGGCGCGCGGCGCGCGGCGCGCGCCCCACACCACCACGGCGTGCCCGTGCTCGGGCACCTCCAGCGTCCGGTTCCCGATCCGGATCCGCGCCACCTCGTCGGAGGCCTGGAGCCGCGCCTCGTGGACGTACTTGGCGCCCCAGGGCAGGAGCCGGTTGGCGTTGCGGACGGTGTTGCCCCAGCCGTGCAGCAGCAGATGGCCGCCCAGCTCGGCCGCGCCCCGCCGGGTCAGCGGCTTCTCCGGCGCGGTGCCGCCCGCGCCGCCCAGCTCCTGCCAGTCGCCGTCGCGCTTCTGGAACGTCCACGTCTCCATGTACGTCAGGTCCCGCGCGCCGGGCATCGCCTGCCCGCGCCGCAGGAGCAGGATGACGGCGATGTCCCCGTCCACGTCCCGGTCCAGCGGGACGACCGGCCGCTGCTCGAACTCGGCCGGGGCGGGGATGGGAAGGTCGTCGCGCAGGAGTCGCAGGATCTCCTCGCGCACCTCGTTGTCGTTCATGGAGGGACCTCATGGGGGTGCGTACAGCGGAAAGGGCCCTCCTGCCGAGAGCCCGCGTCGCACTCTAAGGGTCCGAGTACTCAGGTTTCACCAGAATGCGAGGGTTGGGGGGTAAAGAACTCAGACGGGCGACTTCTCCATGGACAACGCGCGCGCCGCGAGTATTCCGCACAGCGCCGCCAGCGGCAGCTCGACACCCGCGGCCAGTGCCGCCGCCACCGCGCGCTCCGACCCGGAGGCCGAGGTCAGGACGTCGAACCAGGCGTCCATCACCAGCAGCGCCCCCGTCGCGGCGGCCGTCAGCCCGTAACGCGCGTCGCGCCGCAGCACCAGCGCGCCCGTTCCCAGCAGGCCCGCCGCGAGCATCACGTCCAGCCCGACCCAGGCGGCCGACCAGTTGGACACCTGCGCGGTGGACGGCAGGCGCGCCGCGAGCGCGAACGTCCACGGCACGAGCGCCAGCCCGCCGCCCGCCAGCCCCCA
>NZ_BCQR01000027.1 GCF_001552175.1 Actinomadura kijaniata NBRC 14229 | reverse complement strand
GGGCCGCGGCGGCGCGGCGGGAAGAGGAGGGGGACACGAGTGTCGCCATCGGAGTGACCTTCCGGTGGGGGAACGTGCCTCCAGCCTGCCGATCCGCGCGGTCGCCGTCGGTAACCCGCGTATCCGACCCGGGGTGGCACCAGGTACACCCCCCGCCCTGGAACCCGCTGGATGGCGCAAGATCGGGCCCGGCAATACGGTTCTGCCATGACATCGGGGACACTCCTGCGACGGCCGGGCGCGCACGCTCCGTGGTCGCCGACCGCGTGGCGCGACACCGCGTTCGCCGTCTCGGGGGTGCCGCTGCACCTGGCGTTGCCCGCGCTGCTGGTGCTGCCGTGGTCGGTGTGGCTGCCGCTCGACCCGGTCCTGATCACCCTCTACCTCGCGGTGCCGGCGGTGGCGGCGCTGTGGCTGATGCCCGCCCTCACCCGCGCGCACCGCGAACGCTGCTGGGCCATGCTCGGGCTGGACGTCCCCGCGCCGCCCGAACGGCCCGGCGGGTTCCGGGGGCTGGCCCGGGCGCTGCGGTCGGACGACCTGTGGCGGGAGGCCCGCTACCACCTGCTCACCGGGCCGCTGCTGGCGTGCGGCGCGCTGGCGGTGCTCGGCTGCTGGGCGGTCGGCGCGGCCCTGGCGACCCTCGGCCTGTACGCGTGGGCGCTGCCCGACACCAGCGCGCTCAGCCTGAACACGCACGCGGTGCGGGTCGGGCTGCTGAACGCGCTCGGGGTGCTGCTGTTCCTGGCCGCGCCCTGGGCGGCGGCGGCCGTGCGGGACCTCGACGGCCGGGCCGTCGAGCGGCTGCTCGGCCCCGACCGCGCCAAGGAGCTGGAACGCCGCGTCGAGGACCTGGCCGAGAAGCGCGCCGACGTCGTCGACGCCGCCGACCTGGAGCGCCGCCGCATCGAACGCGACCTGCACGACGGCACCCAGCAGCGCCTGGTCTCCCTCGCCCTCAACCTCGGCCTGGCCCGCGAGACCCTCACCGACGTGCCCGACCCCGCCATGAAGGTGATCGTCGAGGCGCACGAGGAGGTCAAGGAGACGCTGACGGAGCTGCGGAACCTGATCCGCGGCCTGCACCCGCCCGTGCTGGAGGACCGGGGCCTGGACGCCGCGCTGTCGGGGATCGCCGCCCGCGTCCCGCTCCCGGTCCGGCTGCGGGTGGAGGTGCCCGAACGCGCCTCCTCCACCGTCGAGGCCGTCGCCTACTTCGTCGTCTCCGAGGCCCTCACCAACGTCGTCAAGCACGCCCGCGCCACCGGCGTGGACGTCGCCGTCGTCCGCGACGGCCACACCCTGCGCGTCACCGTCGCCGACGACGGCGTGGGCGGCGCCGACCCGGCCGGCGGCAGCGGCCTGGCCGGGCTGGCGCGGCGGGTGCGGTCGGTGGACGGCGTGTTCCGCATCACCAGCCCCGCCGGGGGCCCGACCACCCTCACCGTGGAGTTGCCGTGCGCATTGTGATCGCCGAGGACTCGGTCCTGCTGCGAGCCGGACTGATCAAGCTGCTGGAGAGCACGGGCTTCGAGGTCGCCGCCGCCGTGGGGGAGGCCGACGGGCTGCTGGCCGCCGTCGCCGAGCACCGGCCGGACGCGGCGATCGTGGACGTGCGGATGCCGCCCGGCTTCACCGACGAGGGGGTGCGCGCCGCCCTGGTGATCCGCCGGGAGCACCCGGAGGTGTCGGTGCTGCTGCTGTCGCAGTACGTCGAGGAGCGCTACGCCGCCGACCTGCTGTCCGCCCACACCAGCGGCATCGGCTACCTGCTGAAGGACCGGGTCGCGGACGTGTCGTCGTTCCTGGACGCGCTGCGCCGCGTCGCCGCCGGGGGCACCGCCCTGGACCCCGAGGTGGTGTCGCAGCTGCTGCTGCGCCGCAACAGCGACCCGCTGGACCGCCTCACCCCGCGCGAACGCGAGGTGCTCGGGCTGATGGCCGAGGGCCGCTCCAACGCCGGGATCGCCGCCGCCCTGGTGGTCAGCGAGAGCGCCGTCGCCAAGCACATCAACAGCATCTTCACCAAGCTCGACCTGCCGCACGCCGAGGGCGACCACCGGCGGGTGCTGGCCGTGCTGCGCTTCCTGGACGGTGACTCGTGACCGCCACCGTCGAGCGTCCCGCCGTCCCGGCCGGTCCCGCCGACCGGCCCCGCCGCCGCGGCGTGTGGATCGCGCTGGCGGCGCTCACCGCGTTCACGGTCCTCGTTCCCGCCGGGCTCCAGGTGGTCGGCGGGGTGCTGCGGCAGAGCGTGGTCGCCCCGCCGTTCGAGTACCGGAGCCCGGTGCAGGAGGTGCGGGTGGACGCCGGGGGCGCGCACCTGACGTTCGGGCCGAGCGGCTCGGGCCTGACGCGGATCACGCAGGAGCTGACCTGGGTCCTCCACCGGCCGCAGGTGAAACACCACCTGGACGCCCAGGGGGTGCTGCGGATCAAGGTGACGTGCGACGACCCGGCCGCCCTGAACGGGGGCCGGGACTGCGACGCCGAACTGGGCGTGCGGCTGCCGTCCGCGGCCAGGGTGACGGTGACCTCGGAGTCCGGGTCGATCACGGCGCGGGACCTGGCGGGCGACGTGGAGGTGCGCACGCGCAGCGGCGAGCTGAACCTGCACGACGTCCGGGGGAACGTCGTCTTCGAGGCCGGCTCGGGCGCCGTCCGCGGCGAGGGGATGCGGTCGTCGCGGCTGAGCGCGCGGGCGGGCTCGGGCAGCGTCGACCTCGACTTCGCCGCGCCGCCCTCCGACGTCACCGTGCGCACCGGGTCCGGGGCGGTCGACATGCGGCTTCCGGTGGGAAGCCACTACCGCGTCGTCGGCGACGCCGGGTCCGGCGGCTGGCAGGTCGACCGGATGCTCCACGACCCCGGCTCCCCCGCCCGGATCGACGTCAACACCGGTGCGGGATCTGTCACAGTGGGGTATCCGCGCAGGTAGCGGCGGTATTCGTCGATTTGACGTCATTGACGTCGGGCGGGTTTACTGATGACCATGACCGCCGTACGCCCGTGCCGGATGCGCCGCCCGCAGCTCATGCGGGTCCTGGGCTGTACGTGCCGTTGTCGAATGTGTGACCGCTGAGGGCCCCCGCCAGAGCAGACTCGCGCCCCGAAGCGAGCCGGATCCGACCCCCGAGCCACACATGATCTTCCAACGCCACCTGCTGAGCCACGCCCCGTACCCGCCCGGCCTGGCCTGAGACCGCCCCGCCCGGCGCCCCGGTCCGCCTCGGACCGCGCCCGGCCGCGCCCTCGTCCCGATCCCGCCACGCCGCCGTCGCACGGGCGGCGGCTACCGCACGGAATGAATCCCTGTGATCCAGATCGAAGAACTCCGAAAGGTCTACCGCGCCCGCGGGCGTGAGGTGACCGCCGTCGACGGCGTCGACCTGACCGTCCGCGAGGGCGAGGTCTTCGGCGTCCTCGGCCGCAGCGGTGCCGGCAAGTCCACCCTGCTGCGCTGCGTCAACCTGCTGGAGCGCCCCGACTCCGGGCGCGTCGTCGTGGCGGGGCAGGACCTGATGGCGCTGCGGGGCGGTGAGCTGCGCCGGGCCCGGCAGGGCATCGGGATGATCCACCAGCACTTCGGGCTGCTGTCCAGCCGTACCGTCGCCGGGAACGTCGCGTTCCCGCTGGAGGTCATGGGCGTGCCCCGCGCCGAACGCGCCGAGCGCGTCGCCGAGCTCCTCGACCTGGTCGGCCTGTCCGACCACGCCGACGCCTACCCGGCGCAGATCTCCGGCGGCCAGAAGCAGCGCGTCGGCATCGCCCGCGCCCTGGCCGGCCGCCCCAAGGTGCTGCTGTCGGACGAGGCGACCTCCGCGCTCGACCCCGAGACCACCGCCTCGATCCTGGAGCTGCTGCGCGACCTCAACCGGCGCCTCGGCCTCACCATCCTGCTGATCACCCACGAGATGGACGTGGTCAAGCGGATCTGCGACTCGGCCGCGATCATGCGCGAGGGACGGTTCGTGGAGTCCGGTCCGGTGCGGGAGCTGCTGCTGCGGCCCGGCTCGGAGCTGGCGCGCGGCCTGTTCCCGCTGCCCGAGCCGGCGGTGCGGCCCGGCACCACCGTGGTGGACCTGACCTTCGAGGGCGACAGCGCCGACCGGCCGTTCGTGTCGTCGCTGGCCCGCACCTACTCCATCGACGTCAACATCCTCGGCGGGGCCGTCGAGGAGATCGGCGACACCCGCGTCGGGCGGCTGCGCGTCGAGCTGCCCGGCGACCCCGAGCTCAACGCCGCCCAGCTCGCCCACCTGCGCGACGCCGGGCTGACCGTCGAGGTGCACGGCGCGGCCCCGGCCGGCCCCGCGACCGACAGCGGCCTGGAGGTGGCCCGATGACCTGGAGCGAGATCTGGCCGCTGCTACAGGAGGCGTCCGTCGCCACCGCGATCATGGTCGGCGTGTCCGGCCTGTTCGCCGCGGTGTTCGGCCTGCTGTTCGGCGTGCTGCTGGTGCTGACCGACCGGGACGGGCTGTTCCCCCTCCCGATCCTCAACAAGCTGCTGGGCGGCGTCGTCAACGTGGGCCGCTCGCTGCCGTTCATCATCCTGATGATCGCGATCGTGCCGTTCACCAAGCTGGTCACCGGCGGCTCCTCGATCGGCACCGAGGCGATGATCGTCCCGCTGGCGGTGGGCGCCGTCCCGTTCTACGCCCGCCTGGTGGAGACCGCGCTGCGCGAGGTCGACCCCGGCGTGGTCGCCGCGGCCCGCGCGATGGGCGCCTCCGGCCGCGAGATCGTCTGGAAGGTGCTGCTGCGCGAGGCCCGGCCCGGCCTGCTCGCCGGCCTCACCGTCACCGTGATCGCGCTGGTCGGCTACTCGGCGATGGCCGGGACGATCGGCGGCGGCGGCCTCGGCGACGTCGCGGTCCAGTACGGCTACGAGCGCTTCGAGACCAAGGTCATGATCTCGACCGTCGTGCTGCTGGTGGTCGTGGTCCAGCTGATCCAGATGCTCGGCGACTGGGCGGCCCGCCGCCTGTCCCACAAGTAGACCCCACCCCGTTCCACCGAGATCCGTGCCGGAAGACCCCGGCGCGGCCCACAGAAAGGCACTCTTCGTGCTTCGTAAGATCACCCTCGCGCTGGCCTCGGTCGGGCTCCTGGCGGGCCTGACGGCCTGCGGCTCGTCCGACGCCCAGAGCAACGACAAGGCGGACGGCCCGCTGAAGGTCGCGGTCAACCCCGTGCCGCACGGCGAGATCCTCGAGTACGTCAAGAAGAACCTGGCCGACAAGGCCGGTCTCAAGCTCGAGATCGTCTCCTTCTCCGACTACGTGCAGCCGAACACCGCCCTCAAGGAGGGCCAGGTCACGGCCAACTACTTCCAGCACGTGCCGTACATGGAGGAGTTCTCGAAGTCCAAGGGCTTCACGATGACCTTCGTCGCGCCGGTCCACCTGGAGCCGCTGGGCGTCTACTCCAAGAAGGTCAAGGACCTCAAGTCCGCGCCGCAGGGCGGGAAGGTCGCCGTCCCCAACGACCCGGCCAACTTCGGCCGCTCGCTGAAGCTGCTCGCCGACAACGGCCTGATCACCCTCAAGCCGAACGCCCCGGTCACCGCGACCGAACGCGACATCGCGAGCAACCCCAAGGGCCTGAAGTTCACGCCGGTCAAGGCCGCCCAGCTGCCGCGCACGCTGGACGAGGTCGACCTGTCGGTGATCAACGGCAACTACGCGCTGGCCACCAAGCTGAACCCGGCCAAGGACGCGCTGGCGCTGGAGAAGGCCGAGGGCAACCCCTACGCCAACGGCATCGTCACCCTGCCCGAGAAGAAGGACGACCCGCGCGTCAAGAAGCTGGTCGACCTGCTGCGGGGTCCCGAGGTGAAGAAGTTCATCCAGGACAAGTACCAGGGCTCGGTCCTGCCCGCCGCCTGACCCGAGGCTCCCCGAACGGCCCCCGGACGCCCCGCGTCCGGGGGCCGTTCCCGTCGGCGCGTGGTCGTGCCCTCCCGCGCCCCGACGGGATGATCCGCCGATTCCCTCCGGATCTGTCGGCCGGTGCTGATAGGACTTGTGCCGACGTTGATCCGGAAAGGGGCCCGTATGGGCGTGTACCAGCATCTCACCGAGTTCGCCGGGCTGCCGGTGGCCGAGTTCGACTTCGAGACCGAGGAGGACGCCGAGCTCCCGCCCGCCGCCGGGCACGCCTGGGCCGTGCGCACCTCGTTCGACGAGGAGTCCTTCGAGCAGGTGTGGTCCCGGTTCCGGGCGGCCGTGGACACCACGGCGGTCACCGCGCTGGTCATCGGGTACTGGGGCGCGTCCTACGACGAGCACGAAGCCGACCCCGTGGCGCTGCTCACCGAGGCCGCCGCCGACTTCCCGGCGCTGCGGGCCCTGTTCCTCGGCGACATCACGGGGGAGGAGGCGGAGATCTCCTGGATCGAGCACTCCGACATCACCCCGCTGTTCACCGCCTTCCCGGAGCTGGAACGCTTCGAGATCCGCGGTGCGGACGGCAACGAGGGCAGGATCCGGCTGGAGCCGATCAAGAGCACCGCGCTGAAGCGGCTGCGGTTCGAGTCCGGCGGGCTGCCCGCCCGCATCGTGCGGGCCGTCGCCGCCAGCGACCTGCCGAACCTGGAGCACCTCGACCTGTGGCTCGGCACCGACACCTACGGCGGCGACGCCACGATGGCGGACCTGGAGCCGATCCTGACCGGGGAGCGGCTGCCCTCCCTGCGCCACCTGGGGCTGGAGGACTCCGAGACCCAGGACCAGGTGGCCGAGGCCGTGGCCGGGGCTCCGGTCGTGGCGCGGCTGGAGTCGCTGAGCCTGGCCATGGGGATCCTCACCGACGCGGGCGCCGAGGCGCTGCTGTCCGGCCAGCCGCTCACCCACCTGCGCAGGCTCGACCTGCACCACCACTACCTGGGCGACACCATGATGGACCGCCTCCGCGCCGCGCTGCCCGGCGTCGACCTGAACCTCGACGACCGGCAGGAGACCCACCGCGACGGCTGGCGTTTCATCGCCGTCTCGGAGTGACGCCGTGACCATCAACGAGCACCTCACCGAGTACGCCGGGCTGCCCGCGTTCACCTTCGACGAGTCGACCCCGACCGAGGGACTGCCCGACGCCGCCGCCGTCGCCTGGCGCGTCCGCACCGAGGAGTGGGACGCCAGCGGCGAGTGGGAGCGGATGTTCGAACGCTTCCTGTCCACGGTCGACACCGCCTGCGTCACCCACCTGATCATCGGTCACTGGGGCCACCTCCAGCGGGACGGCTCCGGCTACCCGCCCGGCAGCCTCGCCAAGGCGGCCGACCGCTTCCCGGCGCTGCGGCACGTGTTCGTCGGGGACATCGTGCTGGAGGAGAAGGAGGTCTCCTGGATCGAGCACGGCGACCTGAGCCCGCTGCCGGCGGCGTTCCCGGCGCTGGAGCGGCTCGACGTGCGCGGCAGCGAGCGGCTGCGGCTGGAGCCGTTCACCGGGGCGAACCTGCGGACGCTGCGCTTCGAGACCGGCGGCCTTCCCCGCGAGGTCGTGCACACCGTCATGGCCAGCGACCTGCCGAACCTGGAGCACCTGGACCTGTGGCTGGGCACCGACACCTACGGCGGCGACGTCGGCGTGGGAGACCTGGAACCGATCCTGACCGGGGAGCGGCTGCCGTCCCTGCGCCACCTGGGGCTGGAGAACGCGGAGATCCAGGACGAGGTCGCGGCGGCCGTGGCGGGTGCCCCGGTGGTGGCGCGGCTGGAGTCGCTGAGCCTGGCGCTCGGGGCGCTGACCGACCGGGGCGCCGAGGCGCTGCTGTCCGGCCAGCCGCTCACCCACCTGCGGAGGCTCGACCTGCACCACCACTACCTGGGCGACGCCATGATGGACCGCCTCCGCGCCGCGCTGCCCGGCGTCGAGGTGGACCTCTCCGAAGGCCACGGGCCGAGGGACGACGGCGGCCACTACATCGCCGTGTCGGAGTGACGCCGTGACCATCAACGAGCACCTCACCGAGTACGCCGGGCTGCCGGTGTTCACCTTCGACGAGTCGACCGACCTCGACGAACTGCCCGACGCCGCCGCCGTGGCCTGGCGCGTCCGCACCGAGGAGTCCGGCCACGAGGACGAGTGGCGGCGGGTGTGGGCGGACTTCCTGGCGTGCGCCGACACCGCGGCGGTCACCGCGCTGATCATCGGCTACTGGGGCTCCTCCAGCGTCTACCCGCCCAACGCGCTGGTCGAGGCGGCCGACCGCTTCCCGGCGCTGCGGTCGCTGTTCGTCGGGGAGATCCTGCCGGAGGAACAGGACATCTCCTGGATCGAGCACGGCGACCTGAGCCCGGTGCCGGGGACGTTCCCGGCGCTGGAACGGCTCGACGTGCGCGGCAGCCAGGACCTGATCCTGGAGCCGTTCACCGGCGCGAACCTGCGGACGCTGCGCTTCGAGACCGGCGGCCTGCCCGGCGAGGTCGTGCGGGCGGTCGCCGCCAGCGACCTGCCGAACCTGGAGCACCTGGACCTGTGGCTCGGCACCGAGGAGTACGGCGGCGACGCCACCGTGGCCGACCTCGAACCGTTCCTGTCGGGGGAGCGGTTCCCCGCGCTGCGGCACCTGGGCCTGGAGAACGCCGAGATCCAGGACGAGGTCGCGGCGGTCGTCGCGGGAGCCCCGATCGTGGCGCGGCTGGAGTCGCTGAGCCTGGCGCTCGGGGCGCTGACCGACGCGGGCGCCGAGGCGCTGCTGTCCGGCCCGCCGCTCACCCACCTGCGGAAACTCGACCTGCACCACCACTTCCTGACCGAGGGGATGGCGAACCGGATCCGCGCGACCCTGCCCGATGTCGAACTGGACCTCGACGAGAAGCAGGAACGTGACGACGACGACTGGCTCTTCATCGCCGTGTCGGAGTGACGCCGTGACCATCCGCGAGCACCTCATCGGATACGCCGGGCTGCCGGTGTTCACCTTCGACGAGTCGACCGACCTCGACGACCTGCCCGGCGCCGCCGAGGTCGCCTGGCGCGTCCGCACCGAGGACTTCGACGAGGAGGACGAGTGGCGCGCGGTGTTCGAACGCTTCCTGGCGTCCGTCGACACCACGGAGATCACCGCGCTGGTCGTCGGGTTCTGGGGCCATGACTGCGGCGAGGGCTACACCTATCCGCCCACGCTGCTCGCCGAGCGGGCCGACCGGTTCCCGGCGCTGCGGTCGCTGTTCGTCGGGGACGTCGTGATGGAGGAGCACGAGGTCTCCTGGATCCCGCACGATGACCTGGGCCCGCTGCTGGCGGCGTTCCCGGCGCTGGAACGGCTCGACGTGCGCGGCGCCGACGGCCTGGTGCTGGAGCCGTTCCGCAGCGCGAGCCTGCGCACCCTGCGGTTCGAGTCCGGCGGGCTGCCCGGCCATGTGGTGCGGGCCGTCGCGGCCGGCGACCTGCCGAACCTCGAACGCCTCGACCTGTGGCTCGGCGTCGGCCGTTACGGCGGCGACGCCACCGTGACCGATCTCGTCCCCATCCTCGGCGGCGAACGCCTCCCCGAGCTGCGGCACCTGGGGTTGGAGAACGCGGAGATCCAGGACGAGGTCGCGGCGGCCGTGGCGGGTGCCCCGGTGGTGGCGCGGCTGGAGTCGCTGAGCCTGGCGCTGGGAACGCTGACCGACCGGGGCGCCGAGGCGCTGCTGTCCGGCCAGCCCCTCACCCACCTGCGCGAACTCGACCTGCACCACCACTTCCTGACCGACCCGATGACCGAACGCGTCCGCGCCGCGCTGCCCGGCGTCGCCGTCGATCTCCGCGAACAGGAAAGGGCCGACGGGGACTGGCTGTTCGTCGCCGTCTCGGAGTGACCCGGAGAAGAGAGATGCCGATGCCCACCCATGGCCCCAGGCGGGTCCACGTCACGACCCCGGAGTGATCCATGGTCTTCGCCCACTCCCTGGAGGACTTCGCCGGTCTCCCCGTACGGGACTTCTCAGACTCCGACCACGAGGTTCCCGAGCCCGGCGCCGTGGCCTGGCGGCTGCGCGACTGGAACTTCGCGCAGTCGTGGGAGACGTGCTTCGAGGAGTTCCTCGGCGCCGTCGACACCGCCGAGGTCACCACGCTGGTCGTCGGCCACTGGAGCAACGGCGAGACCTACCCGCCCGACCTGCTCGCCGGGGCGGCCGACCGGTTTCCGGCGTTGCGGAACGTGTTCGTCGCCGACATGACCGTGGAGGAGAACGAGGTCTCCTGGATCCAGCACGGGGATCTCACCGGGATGTTCCGCGCGTTCCCCGGGCTGGAACGGGTCACCGTGCGCGGCAACACCATGCGCCTGGAGCCGGTCCGGTCGGAGAACCTCCGGGAACTGAGGTTCGAGTCCGGCGGCCTGCCCGGCCGCGTGGTGCGGGCCGTCGGCGCCGGCGACCTGCCCGGCCTGGAGCATCTGGAACTGTGGCTGGGGATCGAGGAGTACGGCGGCGACGCGACCGTGGCCGACCTGGAGCCGATCCTGTCCGGCGAGCGCCTGCCCGCCCTGCGCCACCTGGGCCTGATGAACAGCGAGGACCAGGACGAGATCGCCCAGGCCGTCGCCGCCGCCCCCGTCGTGGCGCGCCTGGAGTCGCTCGACCTGTCGATGGGGCTGCTCAGCGACCGCGGCGTCGAAGCGTTGCTGTCCGGCCAGCCCCTCACCCACCTGCGCGCACTCGACCTCGGCAACAGCCGCATGTCCGGCGACCTGGGCGCCCGCCTGCGCGCCGCGCTGCCCGAGACCGCCCTCGTCGGCCTGCCCCGCCCCGGCGACGCGGGCCGCGCGGAGAACGGGTGCCTCGGATGCCACGAGGCCGTCGCCGACTGCGAGTGCTACTGCCGCTCCTGCGGTGAGAGCCGCGAGGAATGCTCGTGCACCGTCTTCCTCTCCGACGAGTGGTACGTCAGGGTCACGGAGTGATGTTCACCGTGGTCGGAACGCCCGGCGACCGGCGGGTGACGATGTTCGCCGACGCCTGCCGGGCCGAGGGCGCGGGCGAGCCGCGCGTGGTCGGATGGCCGGACGTGCTGCGCGGCGCGGACCCGGCGTTCGGGCCGGGAACGCTGGTGCGGATCGACTCGCCGGGGGAGGACCCCGAGGCCGACGCGCTGCTGCGCGGGCCCGGCGACCCGACGCGGGTCGGGGGCGGGGCCGCCTGGTACGCGGCGTTCCGCGCCGGGCTGGAACGCGTCCGCGACGCCGCGCACCGGTCCGGGGCGCGGCTGCTGGGCGACCCCGACGAGATCGCCGTCATGTTCGACAAGCGGCTCTGCCACGCCCGCCTCCAGGCCGCCGGAGTGCCCGTCCCGCCCGCGTTGCCCGAGGTCACCGGCTACGCGGAGCTGCGGGCGCGGATGGCCGAGGCGGGGGAGCGGCGGGTGTTCGTCAAGCCCGCGCACGGCTCGTCGGCGTCGGGCGTGGTGGCGTTCCAGACCAACGGGACCCGCGTGAAGGCCGTCACCTCGGCGGCGCGCGGCCCCGGCGGCTTCCACAACTCGCTGCGCGTGCGCACCTACGAGGACGAGGCCGACGTCGCCGCGCTGGTCGACGCGCTCGGCGCCGACGGCCTGCACGTCGAACGCTGGCTGCCCAAGGCGTCCCTGGACGGCCGCGTCCTCGACCTGCGCGTGGTCGTCGTGGCCGGCGAGCCCACCCACGCGGTGGTCCGCACCAGCCGGGCCCCGATGACGAACCTGCACCTGGGCGGGCGGCGCGGCGACCTCGACGCCGTCCGCCGCGCCCTCGGCGAGGACGGCTGGCGGCGCGCCCTGGACGTGTGCGCGCGCGCCGCCGCCTGCTTCCCCGGCAGCCTCATGGTCGGCGTCGACCTGCTGGTCGGCATCGGCTGGCGGCGGGTCGCGGTCGGAGAGGTCAACGCGTTCGGCGACCTGCTGCCCGGCCTGACCGGCCTGCCCGAGGGCCCGGCTGTCGGTGCCGACACCTACACTGCGCAGGTCAGAGCCGTCCTGTCAGGAAAAGCCACCCCATGCGCGACATGAACGAGATCGTCGGCAGCCACGACCTGCTGCTGGTGACGCTCGACACCCTGCGGTACGACGTGGCCGCCGAACTCGCCGCCTCCGGCCGGACGCCCGTGCTGGCCGGGCTGCTGCCCGGCGGCCGGTGGGAGCGGCGCCACACCCCCGGCAGCTTCACCTACGCCGCGCACGCCGCGATGCTCGCGGGCTTCCTGCCGACGCCCGCCGAACCGGGCCCGCACCCCCGGCTGTTCGCGGCGGCGTTCCCCGGCAGCGAGACCACCGCCGAGGGCACCTGGCGGTTCGCCGCCGCCGACCTGCCCACCGGTCTCGCGGACGCGGGCTACCACACGGTGTGCGTCGGCGGCGTCGGCTTCTTCAACAAGCTCACCCCGCTGGGGTCGGCGCTGCCGTCGCTGTTCGCCGAGAGCCACTGGGAGCCGGGGTTCGGCGTCACCGACCCGAGGTCCCTGGAGCACCAGATCGACCGGATCGAGCAGGTCGTCGCCCGCCAGCCCGCCGACCGGCGGCTGTTCCTGCTGCTCAACGTGTCGGCGCTGCACCAGCCCAACTGGTTCCACCTGGACGGCGCGACCCGCGACCACGGCGACTCCCGCGCCAGCCACGCCGCCGCCCTGCGGTACGTGGACCGGCACCTGGAACGCCTGTTCGCCGCGGTGCGCCGCCCCACCTTCGTGATCATCTGCTCCGACCACGGCACCGCCTACGGCGAGGACGGCCACGTCGGGCACCGCATCGGCCACGAGGTCGTGTGGACCGTTCCCTACGGAGAGTTCGTACTGGCATGACCACCGGCCCCTACCAGGCGTACGTCTACTCGTACCCCCACAAGACCGCCTACCGGCCGCTCGATCCGCGGCCGTCGCTGCGGGAGGTGTGGGCGGGGGAGGACACCCGCGCGCTCTTCCTGTACCTGCACGTGCCGTTCTGCGAGATGCGCTGCGGCTTCTGCAACCTGTTCACCCGCACCGGCGCGCCCGAGGAGCTGACCGGCGCCTACCTGGACGCCCTGGAACGGCAGGCCGCCGCCGTCCGCGACGCGGTCGGGGACGCGACGTTCGCGACGGCCGCGTTCGGCGGCGGCACCCCCACCTACTTCACCGCCGCCGAGCTGGAGCGCCTCTGCGACATCGCCGAACGCTTCGCCGACCTGCGTTCGGTGCCGCTCGGCGTGGAGACCTCGCCGGCCACCGCCACCCCCGACCGCCTCGCCGTCCTGGCCGAACGCGGCACCACCCGGATCTCCATCGGCGTGCAGAGCTTCGTCGACGCCGAGGCGCGCGCCGCCGTCCGCCCGCAGAAACGCGCCGAGGTGGAGACCGCCCTCGGCAACATCCGCGCCGCCGCCATCCCCGTCCTCAACATCGACCTGATCTACGGCATCGCCGGCCAGACCCCCGCGTCCTGGCGGTACTCCCTGGACGCCGCCCTCGCCTGGCGGCCCGAGGAGATCTACCTGTACCCGCTGTACGTGCGCCCGCTGACCGGCCTCGGCAAGATCGGCCGCGAGTGGGACGACCAGCGCCTGGAGCTGTACCGCGCCGGCCGCGACCACCTGCTGGAGGCGGGCTACGAGCAGGTGTCCATGCGGATGTTCCGGCTGCCGGGCTCGGAGAGCGGCACCGAGTACTGCTGCCAGACCGACGGGATGGTCGGCCTGGGGTGCGGGGCGCGCTCGTACACGTCGGACCTGCACTACTCGTTCGAGTACGCGGTGGGCGCGGGCCAGGTCCGCGCGATCATCGACGACTACGTGCGGGCCGAGGACTTCACCACGGCCCGCGTGGGCTTCCGGCTGGACGCCGCCGAACGCCGCCGCCGCCACCTCCTCCAGTCGCTGCTCCAGGCGGACGGCCTGGACCGGGGGCTCTACCGCGCCCGGTTCGGCACCGACCCGCTGGACGACTTCCCCGAGGACCTCAAGCCGTTCGCCGACCGGGGCTGGCTGGCGGAGACCCCGGACCTGCTGCGCCTGACCCCCGAGGGCCTGGCGCACTCGGACGCGATCGGCCCGGCGCTGTTCTCGGCCGAGGTCCGCGCCCTGATGGACGCCTACGAGGCCCGCTGATGGACGCCGGGCACCTGACGATCCTCTACCGGGGTCCGCTGGCGAGCTGCGACTACGACTGCCCGTACTGCCCGTTCGCCAAGCGTCGCGACACCCCCGAGCAGCTCCGCGCCGACCGGGCGGCGCTGGAACGCTTCACCGCCTGGGTCGCCGACCGGGACCATCCGGTCTCGGTGCTGTTCACGCCGTGGGGCGAGGGCCTGGTGCGCTCCTGGTACCGCAGGGCGCTGGTCGAACTGAGCCGCCTCCCGCACGTGCGGCGCGTCGCCATCCAGACCAACCTGAGCCACCGCACCGCCTGGACCGCCGACGCCGACCCCGCGCGCCTCGCCCTGTGGGCGACCTACCACCCCGGCCAGACGCCCTACGAGCGGTTCCTGACCAAGACCCATGAGCTGGCCGAACGCGGCATCCGGTTCAGTGTCGGGATCGTGGGGCAGCCCGAGCACCTGGCCGACGCCCGCCGCCTGCGCGCCGACCTGCCCGGCCACGTCTACCTGTGGGTGAACGCCGCCGAGGGCCGCGCCTACACCGACGCCGAGGCCGCCGAGTGGACGGCGATCGACCCGCTGTTCTCCTACAGCCGCCACCCGCACGCGAGCCTCGGCCGCGCCTGCCACACGGGCGAGACGGTGGTCTCCGTGGACGGCGAGGGGACGGTCCGCCGCTGCCACTTCGTGCCCACCGTCCTGGGGAACCTCTACGACGGTTCGTTCCGCGCGGCCCTGGGGCCCCGCCCCTGCCCCCTGGACACCTGCGACTGCCACATCGGCTACGTCCACCTGAAGCCGCTCGGGCTCTACGACGTCTTCGCCGGAGGGATCCTCGAACGCATCCCCCACCTGGCCTGACCCGCGACGGAGGAGGCGGGCGGAACGGGTGTGAACCCGAAGGGGCGCTTGTGGTGATACATCTCCGACAAGTCCCCTAGAAGGGTCGTTCCACATGGACGTTCTCCGTCTGCTCCGCTGCCTGGGCCACCGGTTGGACCACCGCACTCCACCGACGATGGAGTTCCAGCGGGACCGGCTGCTCCGGGTGATCGCGGGGCAACGGTGAAGCGAGTCCTCGTCTGGGCGTCGGTCGCGACGGCGGCCGTCACCGTGACCGGCAGCCTGTCCGCCTACGGCTACTACTGGCGGCTGCAGAGCAGCATCCGGCAGGAGGACACCGACCGGCTGATCGGCGGCAACCGCCCGCCCAAGCTCAACGACGCCCTCAACGTCCTGGTCCTGGGCTCCGACACCCGCAAGGGCGCCAACGCCCGGTACGGCCGCGGGCACCAGCACGAGACGCCCAAGTCGGACACCATGATCCTCATGCACCTGTCGCCGGGCGGCGGCCAGGTGCTCGGGGTCAGCTTCCCGCGCGACCTGCTGGTGCCGATCCCACCCTGCACCCGCCCGGACGGGACGGTCGTGCCAGGCGCGCCCCAGGCCATGCTCAACGAGGCGATCGGACGCGCCGGACCGTCCTGCACGATCAAGACGATCGAGAAGCTCGCCGGCATCCACATCGACCACTTCGTGCAGGTGGACTTCACCGGCTTCAAGGAGATCACCACGGCGATCGGCGGTGTGCCGATCTGCCTGCCGAAGGACGTCAGGGACAAGGACTCGGGGTTCCGCAAGCCCAAGGGCACGCACCGGGTGCAGGGCGAGGAGGCCCTGGCCTACTTCCGGCTGCGCAAGAACATCGGCGACAACTCCGACACCCAGCGGATCAAGCGCCAGCAGATGTTCCTCGGGGCCATGGCCAAGCAGGCGACCAGCACCGGCGTGCTCGCCGACCCGGGGCGGCTGAACGGGCTGCTGACCTCCGTGGCCAGATCGCTGACCACCGACAGGGGGCTCCGCCTGACGAACATGCTGAAGATCGCCCAGAGCCTGCAGGGCATCGACCCCGGCAGGATCCGGTTCATGACCGTGCCGAGCGGCCCGTGGGCCCGGGATCCGGACCGGATCGTGCTCAGCGACGGCGCGCAGCCGTTCTTCACCGCGCTGCGCAACGACACGACCATGCCCGAGCCGGTCAAGGCCGCCGCCATCCCCGCCAGGGTCCGGGTGCTCAACGGCTCGGGCGTCCAGGGCCGGGCCCGCGTGGTCGGCGACCAGCTCGCCGAGCGGAAGTACACCGTCATCAAGGTCGGCAACCTGGCCGCCCCCACCGCCAGGACGGTGATCCGCCACGCCCCCGCCGACGCGGCCGCCGCCAAGGCCCTGGCCGGACTGATCCCCGGAGCCGCGACCAGACCCGGCACCAGGTCCGCCCCCGGCGTCCTCGACCTGGTCATCGGCGCGAACTTCACCCGCGTCAAGGGCGGCGGCATCCCCCGGCAGCAGGGCGAACACCGCGCCACCGACGACATCTGCGGCGCCGCCAAGACCTGACCCCGCCGCTCCCCGTTCCCGGCCCGGCCACGCCCCGACCGATCGCAACCCCGAGCGTCATGGCCCCGGCCGTCATGGCCTCGGTTGGTCACGGGCCTGGTTGGTCACGGGCCTGGTTGGTCACGGGCCTGGTTGGTCACGGCCCCGGCTGGCTATGGCCCCGGCCGTCATGGCCCTGGCTGGTCACGGGTCCGGTTGGTCACGGGTCCGGCTGGTTACGGCCCTGGTTGGTCACGGGCCTCGGCTGGCGGCGGCTCCGGCTGGCGGCGGTCCCGCTTGGTCGCGGGTCCCGCTGGGCGTGGTTCCGGTCGGTCACGGCCTTGGGCCGGGGCGGATGTCCCTTGGTGACGTGGGGAAGTTGTCACCAAGGGACATCCCTCGCGGTCCCGGAAGGGCAGCTCTGGGGAGGACGGTCAGCGCCGCTGCCGGGGGAGTCGGTCCCCCGGGCCCCCGCGGTGCCGGCTGACCGGCCCTCCTCGGGCCGCCGCGGTCCCGTCGGGACGCGCGGCCCCGTCAGGTCTCCTTCTCGGGGCGGTAGTCGGCCTCGGATATCCCGAACGTCCAGGCGACGCCCTCGCGGGCCGTCCGCGTCGTCGGGGGGACCCGCAGGTGGTAGGTGCGGTACGAGCCGTCCGGCTCGGGGGTGGAGTTGACCACCTCGACCATCACGACCGGCTCGTCGCCCGGCAGGTCGATCCGCCACAGCACGCCGGTCTCGTCGCGGTGCAGCGGGCGGGCGCCGGTCTCGGCCAGGTACCGGTCGTAGCCGAAGATCTCCAGCATGACGCGGCGGAGCTCGGCGTTCTCCTCGGCGGCGATCCGCTCCACGGTGAGGCCGCCGAGGGTGCCGACGAAGTCGGCGGGAACCGGCATGCCGCGCCAGGCGTGCAGGGCGAAGCCGTCGGCGTAGGCCAGGGCGGGGCCGTCGCCGCGGTGCAGGCGGCCCGGCTCGTCGCGGTGCAGCTCCGTCGGGCGTTCCGAGACGATCACCAGGCGTTCGTAGGGCCACCACCAGCCCGCGTTCCGCGCGGCCTCGGCCAGCCCCGGCGGCAGCCGGTCCAGCTCGTCGAACTGGGCCAGCCAGGGCGCGTCGTGCTGGCCCAGCACCGCGTCCAGCGTCGCCGCGCGCAGCAGCGACTCGGCCCGCGAGCCCTCCTCGGCCAGCGCGCCGATCGCCTGCCGGACGCGGACGACGAGGTCCTGCGTCCCGGACCACAGCGGCGCGCCCGTGCGGGACCAGGACCGGGCCCACCGCTGCGGGCCGAGCGCCTCGCAGGCGGCGGCGCGGGCGGCCTCCCAGGGGCGGGTGCGCACGGCGTCGCGGACCGACGCGCCCGCGTCGGCGGGCACCTGCGGCACCGCCAGCCCGGCCTCGCGCAGCACCTCCTCGTGCCCGGCGATCGCCGCGGCGGCCAGGGCGCCCCGCGCGGGGGAGGAGACCCACAGGAAGCGCTCGGGGGCGGGCAGCCCGGCGGCGGTGTAGGCGGCGGTGATCCCGGCCTCGGCGCGGGTCCGGTCGCCGGGGCCGGTGGCGAACGCGGCGGCCTGCCAGGCCAGCATCAGGCCCGCGTGGTCGAGGGGTTCGATGTCCAGGGTGCTCATGACCGGTGCTCTCAATCTGCGACGACGCGGACGCTGCCGGGCACGTACTCGCGCTGCCGGATCACCCGGTACCAGCCCTTCGGCAGCGAGATCGGGGCGTGCTCCTCGTGCGACAGCCGGCCGCCGGCGGGGAGGTGGAGGTGGTCGGGCACCAGCGGGTCGGGGTCGCGCAGTAGCACGCCCTCGGCGGTCAGCGCGTGCGCGTGCCCGGTGGCCTCGCCCAGTGCCAGCACGATCCGGCCCCGCCCGTCGCGCGGCGTGGGCGGCAGGTTCCGAACGGTCTCCGGCACCGCCTCTTCGGCGACCGGCACGATGAGGATGTCTCCCTGTCGGTACATGTCGCGCAAGGTAGACGGCGCCACTGACACTTTGGCCCGGCCGCAGGTCACACGGCTGATCGCCGCGTCCGCCGCCGGGTCAGTAGCCGCGGGTGCGGCGGGCCGCCGGGCGGGCCCACCGGCCGCCCGCGCTGAGGCCGACCCGCTGGAACGCCCGCACCAGCTCGGTGCCCAGGTTCACGCCTGCGCCCAGGGCCAGCGCCGTGGACAGCGCCGCGACCAGGCTCAGCGCGCCCGCCGCCGCCTCCCCGGTGTTGAGCTCGACCATGCCCCGGTACAGCAGCGTCCCGGGCAGCAGCGGGGAGATCGCCGGAACGATGAACGGCAGCGACGGGGCGTTGCGCCGCCGGGCCAGCAGGCTGCCCAGCGCCCCGATCAGCACCGCCGACACCGCCGCCGCCAGCACCGGCTTGACGTGCGCGTTCAGTAGCAGCACGTAGACGATCCAGATCAGCGCGCCGCCGACCGCCGCCGGAAGCAGCACGTCGCGCGGCACCGCCAGGCAGATCGCGAACGTCAGCGACACCGTCGCCGCCGCCAGCACCGGGACCGGCGTCAGCAGCGCCGGGAAGTCGGGCAGGTGGGAGACGCTGACGTCGACGTCCAGCGACACCGCCGCGTACACGGCCACGCCGAGCCCCGCCACGATGGCGGTGATGATGAAGAAGACCTCCAGCAGCCGCGCGCCCGCGCTGACCAGGTCGCCGGTGATGCCGTCCTGGACGCTGGCGACCAGCGGGCGGCCCGGCAGCAGTGCCAGCACCGCGCCGGTCACGATCGTGGAGGCGCGGCCGGGGCTGTCGGCGGCCACCACCACGATCGCCGCCGCCGTCGCGCCGATCGCCGCCGCCACCGCGAGCTGGAAGAACTCGGCGATGCCGCGCCGCGCCAGCCAGGCGGCGGTGCGGTCGCCGCACAGCGTCGCCACGAACGCCGTGGTCGCCACGATCGTCCCGCCGCCCACCAGCACGCCCGCCGACGCCGCGATCAGCCCCAGCGACACCACCATCAGCCACAGCGGGTACGGGCCCCGGCCGCGCTTGATCTCGGCGAGCCGCCGGTGCGCCTCGTCCAGCCCCAGCATGCCGATGGACGCCTGCTGGACGAGCGCGTGCAGCTCGGTGAGCCGCCAGAACGCCGGGGTGCGGCGGCGGATCGCGCGGGCGGCGGTGACCGGCGGGGCCCCGTTGCCCGGATGCGCCGACACCATCAGGCTGGTGAACATCACCTGGACCTCGCAGCGCGGCAGCTCGTAGGCGACCGCGAGGCTGAGCATGGCCTCGTTGACGCGTTCGGTGGACTCGCCGCTGGCCAGCAGCAGCTCCCCGACGCGCAGCACCAGGTCCAGGGCGCGCGGATCGACGACCTCGCCGGGCTCGTCCTCGGGGGGTTCCGGCGGCGTCCCGTCCATCAGCACCTGCAGGCTGCGCCGCAGTCGTTCCGACGTCCCCATGGGTGAGCGCGTCCTCCGGCCCCTCGACTCCCGTTCCCGCCCGCGAGGCTACCCGCGATGATCCGTTCCTTATCCCCTGAAAAGGGGTGTCCTTTTCCACAGCGTCGAGGAGTGAACGCGCTCGGTGACCTTGGCACGATCCGGCCACACCCCTCAAGATCCGAACTTCCGCAGGTCAGAGGCCCTCTAACAGGGATCCACCCTCTACGGCAAGGAGCCGCAGTGAACATCCGACGCGTCGCGGTGGCCGGTCTGGCCGCCGCCGGAGTCACCCTCGGGGCGGCCACGGTGGCGACGCCGGCGTCCGCCGACACCTCTCCCTATGCGGAGGGCACCACCCTCGGGCCCTGGCCCGTCCTCAAGCGTCCCGTCAAGAACGAGAACGTCCGCGCCCTCCAGTGGTTCCTGAACTGCCTGGGCCACAAGGTCGACAAGCCCTCCAACTTCGGACCCGCCACCCAGGACAGGGTGAGGCGGCTCCAGCAGACCCACCGGATCCCCGGCGGCGCCGACGGCAACGTGGGCGCCTACACCTGGATGGCCGTCCTCGGCAAGGCCAGCCCCATGGGCTACAAGCAGCGCAACGACTGCGTCAGCGCGCTGCAGGTCCTGCTGAACAAGTGGGACTACGGCCACGACCTGGCCATCGACGGGGCGCACGGCGACAACACCCGGACGAAGCTCAGGCGGTTCCAGCACGGGCACGGGCTTCCCGTCACCGGCCATCCCGACACGAACACCCTCTACAAGCTGATCGCCACGCGGCCGCACGTCGCCAAGTGACAGACCACCCTTCCCGGGCCACGCGACGGCTCCCCGCGACGACGCGGCGGAGCCGTCCCTGACCCTCCCGATCCCTGACCGGGGATATCCACAGAACGCGGTTCTGTCACCCTGGTGTCGGCGGGGGCTGGTACCAAGGAGCGATGAGCACTCCAGCCGTTCCGGACGACGCCCTCCGCCACGAGGCCGAACGCGTTCTGCGCGCGCTCGCCGGGGACCACGCCCGGCTGCGCGACGACCAGTGGACCGCGATACGCGCGCTCGTCGTCGAACGACGGCGGGCGCTGGTCGTGCAGCGCACCGGCTGGGGCAAGTCGGCGGTGTACTTCGTGGCGACGCGGCTGCTGCGCGAACGCGGCGCGGGCCCCACGGTGATCGTCTCCCCGCTGCTGGCGCTCATGCGCAACCAGATCTCCGCCGCCGAACGCGCCGGGATCCACGCCCGCACGGTCAACTCCGCCAACGTCGACGACTGGGACGCCGTGTTCGCCGAGGTCGAGGCGGGCGCGGTGGACGTGCTGCTGGTCAGTCCCGAACGCCTCAACAACCCCGACTTCCGCGACCAGGTCCTGCCCAAGCTCGCCGTCGGCGCTGGACTGGTCGTGGTGGACGAGGCGCACTGCATCTCCGACTGGGGCCACGACTTCCGGCCCGACTACCGGCGGCTGCGGACCCTGCTGGCCGACCTGCCGCCGGGCGTCCCGGTGCTGGCCACCACCGCCACCGCCAACGCCCGCGTCACCGCCGACGTCGCCGAGCAGCTGTCCACCGACGACACCCTCGTGCTGCGCGGCCCCCTCGAACGCGACTCGCTGCACCTGTCGGTCGTCCGGCTGCCGTCGGCCGAGCAGCGCGTCGCCTGGCTCGCCGAGCAGCTGGACGCGCTGCCCGGCTCCGGGATCGTCTACACCCTCACCGTCGCCGCCGCCCACGAGATCACCGCCCACCTGCGCGACCGCGGCCACGAGGTCGCCGCCTACTCCGGCCAGACCGACCCCGCCGAACGCCTCCAGGCCGAGCAGGACCTCCAGGACAACAAGCTCAAGGCCCTGATCGCCACCAGCGCCCTCGGCATGGGCTTCGACAAGCCCGACCTCGGCTTCATCGTGCACGTCGGGGCCCCGCAGTCGCCGGTCGCCTACTACCAGCAGATCGGCCGCGCCGGACGCGGCGTGGACCGCGCCGAGGTGATCCTGCTGCCGGGCCCGGAGGACCGCGAGATCTGGGCCTACTTCGCGAGCCTGGCGTTCCCGTCCGAGCAGGTCGTCCGCGCGACCCTGGACACCCTCGCCGACGCCGGGCGGCCGCTCTCCCTGCCCGCCCTGGAGACCCGCGTCGACCTGAACCGCGCCCGCCTGGAGATGATGCTCAAGGTCCTGGACGTGGACGGGGCGGTCCGCCGGGTCAAGGGGGGCTGGGAGGCCACCGGCCGGCCCTGGGCCTACGACCGGGACCGCTACGCCCGCGTCGCCGCCGAACGCGAACGCGAGCAGCGCGCCATGCTCGACTACATCGCCACCACCGGCTGCCGTGAGGAGTTCCTGCGACGCCAGCTCGACGACCCGGAGGCGAGGCCCTGCGGCCGCTGCGACAACTGCACCGGCCGCCACCGCTCCGCCGAGGTCAGCGAGCAGAGCGCGAACCAGGCCCGGGAACGCCTCCACCGCCCCGGCGTGGACCTCGCCCCGCGCCGCATGTGGCCGAGCGGTGTCAAGGACGACCTCGGCGTCTCCGGCCGGATCCCCGCCGACGAGCAGGCCGAGCCGGGCCGCGCCCTCGGCCGCCTCACCGACATCGGCTGGGGCAACCGCCTCCGCCAGATCTTCGCCGAGGGCGCCCCCGACGCCGAGATCACCCCGGAGATGTTCGACGCGGTGGTGAAGGTCCTCTCCTCCTGGGACTGGGCCGAACGCCCCGCCGGCGTCGTGGCGGTCGGCTCCCGCACCCGCCCGTTGCTCGTGGGAAGCCTGGCCCACCGCATCGCCCAGATCGGCCGCCTGCCCTACCTGGGCGAGCTCGTCCCCCTCGGGGAGCCGGCCCCGCGCCGCCACAACAGCGCCCAACGCCTCCGCTCGGTCTGGCACACCCTGGCCCTGCCCGACGATGTGGCGGCGGCCGTGGCCGAGGCCGGCGGCCCGATCCTGCTGGTGGACGACCGCACCGACACCGGCTGGACCCTGACGGTGGCGACCCGCCTGCTCCGCAAGGCCGGAGCCCCGGCGGTCCTCCCCCTGGTCCTCGCCGTCCCGAACTGACCACACCACCCCCACCTCCGGCCAACCCCAGGAAAGGAGCCCGTCCACACCCCAGCCACCGCCCCCTGACAGGAGGCTTCGGTCCGAAGGTCGGGGCTCGCGCGGTCCTTCCTTGGTCCTCGCCGCCGGGAACTGATCGCGCCGCCCCTCCACCTCTGGCCAAGTGCATGAAGGGGCCCGTCCGCATCACGGTCACCGACCTCTGACAGGAGGCTTTGGTCCGAAGGTCGGGGCTCGCGCGGTCTTTTCTTGGTCCTCGCCGTCTGGAACTGGCCGCGCCGCCTCCCCTGGCCAAGTGCATGGAGGGGCCCGTCCGCATCAGAGTCACCGACCTCTGACAGGAGGCTTTGGTCCGAAGGTCGGGGCTCGCGCGGTCCTTTCTTGGTCCTCGCCGTCCGGAACTGATCGCGCCGCCCTCCGCCTTCGGCCAAGTGCATGGAAGGGGGCCGTCCGCATCACGGTCACTGGCCTTCGACGGGTGGCTCCGGCCCGTCGGGCATGTCCGGGCATGTTCGGGGTGGTGCTGGGGTGATGTCGCCCTCCTCGCCTTGTGTGGGCGGACGCGACCGAGGTCTTTTGGGAGGCTTCGGCCTTCGGGTCTGGGCGGGGGCGGCCAGTGGTGCCGCGTGGTCCCGAGCTCGTTGGACCGGGTTTTACGGCTCGTGCCTTGTCAGGGCTTGGCGAGCGCGATGTTGTTTCGTGGTCTGACCTGCAGGCCAGATCGCTCGTCCCTAGGGGTGGGGTGCCGCGTTGGCTCTTGGGGTGGGCTTGGTGCCGGGGGTGGTCGTGACGTTGGGTTTCGGGGTGGTCAGGGGATCTTCGTCCACGGGGCCGCCGGTGGCGGGGGTGCTCGCCGGGGCGTTCGCCGTGGGGTGGCCGACCGGGGGTTGTGCGGCGCGGTCGGGCATGAGGAACGGTACGGCGGCGGTCGTGAGCAGGGCGGCTAGGGCCGTCGCGGCGCGTCTCGTCGCGGGGCGGGCCGGGGTGTGCGCGGGCATGGGCTCTCCAGGCGGATGGCGGCCGGGAACCCGATCCTTCGTCACGTGGCGTGACGAGGCAAGTGCCGTGCGGGGTGTGTCGCGGCGCGCGGCCGGGGGCCGCGCGCCGCGGGGGTCAGCTCTTGATCTGGTTGTCCACGGCTTCCAGGCTCGGACGGGCCCCCAGGTGCTGCATGGCCTGGGACGCCAGGCGGGCGCCCGACGCCAGGGCCTCCTGCGGGGGCTTGCCGTCCAGCCAGGCCGGCAGGAAGCCCGCCACGAACGCGTCGCCCGCGCCCGTCCCGTCAACGATCTTGTCGACGGGCTCGGCGGCGACCGTGATCGGCTCGGGGCGGCCGTTGGTGAACCACAGCGCGCCGTCCGCGCCGCACATGATGACCACCTGCGGGTACCAGGCGGTGAGCACCTTGGCGGCCTGGTCGGGGACGTCGCGGCCGGTCAGGACCTCGGCCTCGTCGGCGTTGACGATCAGCAGCCGGGCGCCCTGCGTCCACTCCAGGAACGGCTCGGCGCCCATCCGCTTGAGCGGGGAGGACGAGCCGCCGTCCACCGAGATCGACATCTGGGCCTTGCGGGCGAGCTCCAGGGCGTGGGTCGCGGCGGCGCGGGAGCCCTCGTTGATCAGGGAGTAGCCGGACATGTGCAGGTGGGTGCCCTGGTTGAACAGGTCCCGGCAGCGCTCGATGTCCTCGGGCAGCAGCGCCGCGTTCGCGCCCGGGTCCGACAGCATGGTGCGGTCGCCCTTGTGGGTGACCAGCACGACGCAGGTGCCGGTGGGGCGTTCCCCGTCCATGACCAGGCGGGCGTCGACGCCGTAGCCCATCAGTTCCATGTCCCGGTTGCGGCCCGCGATGTCGGAGCCGCGGCGGCCGACGAAGGCCACCTCGACGCCCTCCAGGGCGAGCCAGGACGCCACGTTGGCGCCGGAGCCGCCGCCGTGGGTGGTGACCGCGGCCGGTGTGTCGCTGCCCTTGGCGAGGGGGAACGCGGCACGTGCCACGGTGTCGGTCATCAAGTCGCCAACCACGACCACGCGCGTCATGGGAGTCATCACCTCGATCAACACGGCCCGCGTGAGCGGCAGACATGGGCGTGTGCTCGACCGTAACAGTTCTTGACCCCCGATTAGGTCTCGAACGCGCAGCGAAACACGGGAAGCCGCCGGTTTTTCCTGGCCGAGGCCGACGCGGAGCGGCCCGCGACGTGCCTTACCCTCGGGTACGTGACCGAGGAGTATCCGGATCATTGGGAGGCCGACGTCGTCCTCACCGACGGGGGGACGGCGCATCTGCGCCCCATCCGGAGCGACGACGCCGAGCTGCTGCGCGCCTTCTACGCCCGCCTGTCGCCCGAGTCGATCTACTACCGGTTCTTCTCGCCGCGGCCGACGCTGAGCGATCGTGAGATCGCTCACTTCACCACGGTGGACCACGACCGGCGGGTGGCGCTGATCGCGACGATCGGCGACGCCATGGTGGCGGTGGTCCGCTACGACCGGCTCGCGGACCGGCCGGGGACGGCCGAGGTCGCGTTCCTGGTGGAGGACGCCCACCAGGGCCGGGGGCTGGGCGCGGTGCTGCTGGAGCACATCGCGGCGGCGGCCCGGGAACGCGGCCTGCACCGCTTCGTGGCCAGCGTGCTGCCCGACAACCGGCGGATGACCCGGGTGTTCCGGGAGGCCGGGTACCGGGCCGAACAGCGGTTCGAGGACGGTGTGATCGAACTGGTGCTCGACCTGGAGCCGACCGAGACCTCGGTGGAGGTGACGGCGGCGCGCGAGCACCGGGCCGAGTCGCGGTCGATCCAGCGGCTGCTGTTCCCCTCGTCGGTCGCGGTGATCGGCGCGAGCCGGTCCGAGCACACGGTCGGGCAGACCGTGCTGCGCAACCTGCTCGGCGGGGACTTCACCGGCCCCGTCTACCCGGTGCACCCGACGGCGACGGCGGTGGCCGGGGTGCGCGCCTACGCCTCGGTGCTGGACATCCCCGACGACGTCGATCTGGCCGTGGTCGCGGTGCGGGCCGACTCGGTGCACGAGGTCGTCGAGCAGTGCGCCGGGAAGGGCGTGCGCGGGCTGGTGGTGGTGTCGTCGGGGTTCGGCGAGACCGGGCCGGAGGGCCGCGCCCGCCAGGAGGAGCTGGTGCGGCTGGCGCGCGCCTACGGCATGCGCGTGGTCGGCCCCAACTGCCTGGGCGTCGCCAACACCGACCCCGAGGTGCGGCTGAACGCCACCCTCGCGCCGACCATGCCGGGCCGCGGCCCCGTCGGGTTCTTCTCCCAGTCGGGCGCCCTCGGCATCGCGATCCTTCAGCGGACCGCCGAGCGGGGCATCGGCCTGTCCACGTTCGTCTCGGCGGGCAACCGCGCCGACGTGTCCGGCAACGACCTCATGCAGTACTGGGAGGAGGACCCGGCCACCAAGGCGGTCCTGCTCTACCTGGAGTCGCTGGGCAACCCGCGCAAGTTCGCCCGGCTGGCCCGGCGGCTCAGCCGCCGCAAGCCGATCGTGGCGGTCAAGAGCGGCCGCAGCACCCAGGGCGTTCCGCTGGGGCACGCGGCCGCGGCGCTCAGCCTGCCCGACCACGCGGTCAGCGCGCTGTTCGCGCAGGCCGGGGTGATCCGGGTCGAGGACCTGTCGGAGCTGTTCGACGTGGCGCAGCTGCTGGCCTACCAGCCGCTGCCCGCCGGGGACCGCATCGCGATCATCGACAACTCCGACTCGCTGGGGCTGCTGGCCCAGGACGCCGCCGTCGCGCTGGGGCTCCAGGTCCGCCCGCCGGTCAACCTGGGCCCGACCGCCCAGGGCCCCGAGTACGAGGCGGCGCTGCGGGCGGCGCTGGAGGACGACACCGTGGACGCGGTGGTCGCGCTGTTCACGCCGCCGACGATCGGCGGCTACGACGTGACCGTCCCCGAACGGATCCTCCAGCTGGCGGCCGGGAGCGGCAAGCCGATCGTGGCGACCTACCTGGGCTCCAAGGGCATGCCCCCGGACCTGCGGGTCGCCGGGCCCGACGGGAACGCCGCCGAGGGCTCGGTCCCGTCCTACCCGGCCCCCGAGGACGCGGTCCGCGCGCTCGCGTACGTGATCCGCTACGCGCAGTGGCGGCAGCGGCCGCCGGGCCGCCTCCCCGACCTGCCGGGCGCGGACCGCCGCCGCGCGCGGGCCATGGTGGAGGAGTGGCTCGGGGACGGCGGGCCCGTGGAGGCGACCCCGGACCAGGCCGTCGAGCTGCTGGGCTGCTACGGCATCGCCGTCGGCGGCGAAGGGACCGACGACGGCGTCCCGGCGCGGATCGTGACGATGGAGGACCCGTCGTTCGGCGCGGTGATCTCGTTCGGGCTCGCCGACGAGACCGCCGCGCTGCTGGACGACCGGGCCTACCGGCTGGCGCCGCTCACCGACGTGGAGGCCGCCGAGACGGTCCGCGCGGTCCGGACCGCGCCGCTGCTGCTGGGGCACCGGGGCGCCGAGCCGGTGGACGTGGCCGCGCTGGAGGAGCTGCTGCTGCGGGTCTCCCGGCTCGGCGACGACCTGCCGGAGGTGGCCCGGCTGGAGCTGGACCCGGTCACGGTGAACCCGTCCGGGGCCTTCGTCCGCCGGGTCGCGCTGCGGCTGGAACGCCCCCGCGGCCCCCGGCCCGAGCTCGGCCCCCGCAGGCTGGGCTGACCTTTCGGGGCCGGACCCTGCGGCGGGCCGAGCCGCGGAGGCCGGCCGTCAGGACGGCGGGGCCGGTTCCGGCTCGGGCGTCGGCGGGATCGGGTCGGGCGTCGGGGTCGGCGGCACCGGGTCGGGCGCGGGGCCCGGCGGCACCGGGTGCGGCGGTGACGGCTCCGGTCCCGGCGCGGGTCCGGGCGGCGGCTCGGGCGGCGGCACCGGAGGCTGCGGCGGGGGAGCCGGGTCCGGCGTGGGCGGGGGCACCGGCGGTGGCGACGGGAGCGGATCCCTGCCGGTCGGGGTCCGACCGGCCGTCTGTCGGAAGGTCATGCCCTCCCCCTACCCCGCCGCGCAACGAATGACCATGTTCGCGTGGGCCGCATGTGCGGCGCACACCACAGACAGGGCAGGATGGGCACCATGAGGGAAACCCGAGCGACGGCTCACGGGTTGCGCACGGCCATCGAGCGCAGCGGCTACTACCCGGCACTCGTCGCGGACGCGGTCGAGTCGGCCATCGGCGACGAGCGGGTGATCGCCTACGTGGTGCACCACGAGGCGACCTTCGACCCCGCCATGGAGGTGCGGCGGCACGTCACGGTGCTGGTGCTGTCGGCCGGGCGGCTGCTGGTCTGCCACACCGACGAGCACCCGCCGGGCGACGGCATGGCACAGCCGCACGCCTCCACCACGACCGAGGCCGTCCGGCTGGACCGCGTCCAGTCGGTCGCGGTGACCCGGGTGGTGCCCGACCCCGCCTCCTACGCGCCGGGCACCCCGCCCACCGAGGTGGTGCTGACGATCGGCTGGGGCGCGATCGCCCACATCGACCTGGAGCCCGCCACCTGCGGCGACGAGAACTGCGAGGCCGACCACGGCTACACCGGCAGCGTCACCGCCGACGACCTGTCGCTGCGGGTCAGCGAGGCCGCCGACGGCGCGGACGCGGTCACGCAGGTGCTGGCGTTCGCCGAGGCGCTGTCGGCCGCCACCGCCAAGTGACCCCGAGCAAGTGATCACGGTGTGACCGAACGAGCGGAGCGTTCATGAGCGAGGCCGTCTCCACGCGGGCCGTTCCCGGGCCGCCCGTCCCGCGCTACGGCGCGGGCGCGCTCGCCGACCTTCCGGGCTCGGTGCTGGCCGCGCTCGGCGTTCCGGGCGCGGCGAACGTGCTCGGCCTGCCGGAGCTGCCCCGCGCGTGCGTGCTGCTGGTGGACGGGCTCGGCTGGGAGCTGCTGCGCGCCCATCCGGAGGAGGCGCCGTTCCTCGGCTCGCTGGAGGGGCGTCCGCTGACCGCCGGGTTCCCGGCGACCACGGCCACCAGCCTGGGGTCCCTGGGGACGGGGCTGCCGCCGGGCGGGCACGGCCTGCTGGGCGTGCAGGTCGCCGTCCCGGGCACCGGGCGGCTGCTGAACTGCCTGAGGTGGCAGGACCCGGAGGTCGCGCCGCAGGAGTTCCAGGCCGCCCCGACCGTCTACGAACGGGCCGCCGCCGACGGCGTCGCGGTCGCCTACGTGGCGCTCGGGCTGTACCGGAACACCGGGCTCAGCCTGGCCACCGCGCGGGGCGCGCGCTACCGGGCGGCCGACAGCCTCGGCCAGCTCGTGGGGCGCGCCGAACGGGCCCTCGCCGAGGGCGACCGGGCGTTCGTGACCGTCTACCACGCCGACCTGGACTCCACCGGGCACCGGTTCGGCGTGGCCTCGGCGGACTGGCGGCACCAGTTGCGGTTCGCGGACCTGCTGGCCGAGCGGCTGGCGGCGGCGCTGCCGCCCGGCGCCGCCCTGTACGTCACCGCCGACCACGGCATGACCGACCCGGCCGAACGCGTGGACGTCGACACCGACCCCGAGCTGAACGCGGGCGTGGCGCTGCTGGGCGGCGACGCGCGCGCCCGGTACGTGTACACCGAGCCCGGCGCGCGCGCCGACGTGCTGGCGGCCTGGCGCGAACGCCTCGGCGACCGCGCCTGGGTGTACTCCCGCGAGGAGGCGGTCGCGGCGGGCTGGTTCGGGCCGGTCGAGCCGGACCTGCTGGGCCGGATCGGCGACGTGGTGGCCGTCCCGCACGGCGACCTGGCGATCATCGCGTCCGAGCGCGAGCCGTGGCTGGACCGGATGGTCGGCATGCACGGCTCCCTGGTCCCCGCCGAACTGCTGATCCCGCTGCTGACGACCGCCCGCCCCTGAACCACGCCGTCGGGGCGGGCCCGGGGCCGCCCGCCGTCCCGGGCGTCCCGCGGCTCTGTACGCTCTGGAGGCGTGACGAACCACGCCTCACCCCTCCCACATCCGGACAGCGGGGTACAGACTGGCGATGTGCACCCTCTCATCGACGTGCCCGCCCTGGAGCGGCTGCTGAGCGGCCAGTCCCCGCCGGTCCTGCTGGACGTCCGGTGGCACCTGGCCGGACCGCCCGGCATCGAGTCCTACCGGAAGGGGCACCTGCCCGGCGCGGTGTTCGTGGACCTGGACCGCGACGTGGCCGGGCCGCCCGGTCCCGGGGGGCGGCATCCGCTGCCCGCCGCCGCCGACTTCGAACGCGCCATGCGCCGCGCCGGGGTCCGCGCCGACCACCCGGTCGTGGTCTACGACGACGCCGACTCCACCGCCGCCGCCCGGCTGTGGTGGACGCTGCGGTACTTCGGCCACCCGCGGGTCCGCGTCCTGGACGGCGGCCACCGCGCCTGGACCGAGGCGGGGCGGCCCGAGACCACCGAGGAGCCGCCGGTCGAGCCCGGCGACTTCACGGCGCGGCCCGGTCGGTTGCCGGTGCTGGACGCCGAGGGCGCGGCGGCGCTGGCCGGGGCCGGGGTCCTGCTGGACGCCCGCGCCGCCGAACGCTACCGGGGTGAGACCGAGCCGATCGACCCGGTGGCGGGGCACATCCCCGGCGCGGTGAACGCCCCCACGCTCGGCAACGTCGGCGTGGACGGCCGCTTCCTGCCCGCCGACCTGCTGCGCGAGCGGTTCGCGAAGCTGGGCGCGACGGACGCGGTGGACGTGGGCGCCTACTGCGGGTCGGGCGTGACGGCGGCCCACGAGATCCTCGCGCTCACCCTGGCGGGCGTTCCGGCGGCGCTGTACGTGGGCTCCTGGTCGAACTGGGTGGCCGACCCGGCCAACCCGGTCGCCACCGGCGAACACTGAGCCGCCGGACGGGGTGATCGAGCGTTCATCTGATGTCCGAACGAACAGAGGCTGATCGTTCAATTGCGATCAGCCTCTTGTGTTCGGAAATGTGCGTCTCTAGGGTCTCCTCAACGTCGGCGGAGGTCCTCCGTTCCCGACGGTTCCGGCGCCGCAGCGAACGCGAGGTCACCGATGCCCCTGTCCCGACGCGGCTTCCTCACCGCCACCGCCGCCGGAACCGGCGCCACGCTGCTCGGCGGCGTGGCGTCCGCCGCCCCGGCGCGCGCCGCCGACGAGTTCGACGTCCTCCGGCAACGCTGGCGCTCGCTGGTGCTGGGCGCGGGGTTCGACGCGGCGGCCGAGCCGTTCCGCGGCAGGCTCGCCGGGCTGGGCGCCGACGCGGCGGACCTGCGCCGGAGCATGGCCCCCGCCGCCGGATCGCTCTGGCCCGACCTGGTCTACGCCGACCCCGAGCCCGACACCGACGCCGAGTCCTTCACCCACTCCGCCGCCGTCACCGGCTCGCTCCAGCGCCTGGTGACCATGGCGCACGCCTGGGCGCAGCCCGGCACCGGGCTGACCGGCGACGCCGCCCTGCTCACCGCCGTCACGACCGGCCTCGACCACCTGCACACCCAGGTCTACCGCGCCGGGCAGGCCCGCTACGGCAACTGGTGGCACTGGCAGATCGGCGCGCCGCGCGCCCTGTTCGACCTGTGCGCGATCCTCGGCGACCGGCTGCCCGCCGACCTGGTCGCCGGGCTGGTGGCGGCGGTGGACCACTTCGTCCCCGACTCGGCGGTCGCGACCTACACCGGCACCAGCACCGGCGCCAACCGCGTGGACCTGTGCCGCTCGATCGCGTTCACCGGCGTGGTGGGACGCGACGCCGCCCGGCTCGCGCTCGCCCGCGACGCGCTGTCGCCGGTGTTCCCCCACGTCACCACCGGCGACGGCTTCTACCGGGACGGTTCGTTCATCCAGCACGGCTGGGTGCCCTACACCGGCACCTACGGCAACGAGCTGCTCGGCGGCCTGGCGGTCCTGTTCGCGTTGCTGGCCGGGTCGAGCTGGGCCGTCACCGACCCGAACCGGCGGCTGTTCCTGGACTCGGTGGAACGCTCCTACGCGCCGGTGCTGTTCAACGGCCTGATGATGGACGGCGTCTCGGGCCGGGGGATCAGCCGGGGCGCCGCGCCCGGCGACCCCGCGCGGGCCCGCGACGACGACCACGTGCGCGGCCACGCCGTCATCGCCAACATCGCCCTGCTCGCCCAGGGCGCGCCGCCCGCCGAGGCCGCCCGCTGGAAGGGCATGGTCAAGGGCTGGGCGGCCCGCGACGCCTACGCGCCGCTGCTGTCGGACCCGCGCCTGGGCGTCGCCGCGCTGGCCCGCTGCCGGGAGATCCTCGACGACCCCGCGGTCGCGGCCACCGCCGAGCCGACCGGGCACCGGCTGTTCGCCGCGATGGACCGGGCGGTGCACCGCCGGCCCGGCTGGGCCGCCATGGTGAGCATGTCGTCGGCCCGGATCGCCTTCTACGAGCACGGCAACGGCGAGAACCTGCGCGGCTGGCACACCGGCGCGGGGATGCTCTGCTGGTGGGGCGCGGACTTCGGCAACGGTCAGTACTCCGACGCGTTCTGGCCCACCGTCGACCCCTACCGGCTGCCCGGCGTGACGGTCTCGCGCAAGGCCCTGGCCGACGCGGCGGGCGGCGCGTGGGGGGCCGACAAGCCGAACGCGGTCTGGGTCGGCGGGACGACCGACGGCGAGTTCGCGGCCGTCGGGCAGGACACGCGGGGCCTGCACAGCACCCTGACGGCCAGGAAGTCGTGGTTCCTGCTGGACGACGCGGTGATCTGCCTCGGCGGGGGCGTCGCCTGCTCCGACGGGACGGCGGTGGAGTCGGTCTACGACAACCGCAACCTCGGCGCGTCCGGCACGCACGCGCTGACCGTCGACGGAACGGTCCAGCCGGTCGCCCACCCGTGGTCGGCGACGTTCCCGGCGCCCCGCTGGGCGCATCTGGCGGGGTTCGGCGGCTACGTGTTCCTCGACGACCGGGCCGTGGTGTTCCGCCGGGAGGAGCGGACCGGACGCTGGCGCGACATCAACACCGGCGGGAGCACCACCGCGATCACCCGGCGCTACCTGGCGCTCTACCGGCACCACGGCACCGACCCGGTGTCGGGGGGCTACGCCTACCTGGTCATGCCGGGGGCGACGGCGGCGGCCACGGCGGCCCGGGCGGACGCCCCGTGGGCGACCGTGCTGGCCAACGGGCCCGACCGGCAGGGGGTCGCGGTGCCGTCCCTGGGCGTCACGGCGGTGAACTTCTTCGCCGCCGGGTCGGCGGGCGGCGTGACGGCGAGCGCCCCGGCCTCCGTGCTGGTGCGCGAGCGCGGCGACGGCACGGCGGTGGTGTGCGTGGCGGACCCGAGGCGTTCGGCCACGACGATCGACGTGACGTGGGCGCGCGCCGTCGGGTCGGTGGTGTCCAGGGACCCGACGGTGACCGTGACCGGCACCGGGGCGTCGCTGGCGCTGCGCGTGAACGCCGCCGGGTCGGCCGGGGCCGCCCACCGGCTCGTCGTGCGCCTCTGACGGGCCCGGGGCCGGGTCAGGGGAGGAACGCGGCGCGGTCGGGCTCGGGGAGCCACTGGCGTCCGGGGTCAAGCGGCCGGTAGCCGTCCCGGATGTGGGAGATCAGCAGCGGCAGCGCCGGGTGCCGGTTCTGCCGGTGCCACATCAGCAGCCAGGGGTAGGCCGGCGTCGGGTCGACGATCGGGACGTGCACGACGTCCGGGTGCCAGGGCAGGAGGATCTTCGACCCGACGAAGCTGTACAGGTCGTCGGACCCGCCGATGCGCTCCACGAAGTACTCCATCCCGAAGTCGGGACCCGAGGTGTCGATGCCGACGCCGAACTCCGCGTTGAGGTACCGGTAGTACTCCGCCCACTCGGTGTCGTGGGCGTTGCCGGGCATCCACGCGGTCGTGCCCGCCAGCTCCGCCATCGGGACCCGCTCGCGCCCGGCGAACGGGTGGCGGCGGCTGACCAGCAGCTCCAGCGGCTCCACGTAGGCGGGGACGCGGGCGATCTCGGAGTCGAGGTCGGCGGTGGCGCGGCCGAGGAACGCGTCGACCGTCCCGGCCAGCAGCGCGGGGGCGGCGGCGGTCAGCCCGTCGGAGGTCACGACGTCGATCCCCACGTCCGGATGGGCCTCGTGGAACCCGCGCACCATCTCGATCGACGCCAGCCGGGTGCGCAGCACGTCCACCCGCAGCGAGCGCAGGCGGCTGCGCACCAGCTCCACCGCCTGGTCGGCGAGGCCGAGCAGGGCGCGGGCGGGCACCAGGAACGCGCTGCCGTCCGCCGTCGGCTCGGCCCCGGTGCGGGTCCGGAACAGCAGCGTCGCGCCGAGGTCGGCCTCCAGCCGCGCGACCCGCTTGGAGACCGCCTGCTGGCTGAGGCCGAGCAGGTCGGCGGCGTGGCTGAACGACCGTTCGTCGGCCACGGTCACGAAGGCGCGCACCGCGCCCAGGTCCAGGTCCACTCAGCTCCTCTTACAACGAACGGTTGTCGGTTCCCGGAGTGTCGAATGTTGGACTCCCCGGTCACCTCACGGGTGGGATGCGGTTTCCGAGCAGAAACCTACAACCACGGGGAGTGGGCCGGGTGGACTCCTTCGCGCACCTGCACGTTCATACCGAGTACTCGATGCTCGACGGCGCGGCCAAGGTCGGCGCGCTCGTGGCCGAGGTCGCGCGGCAGGGCATGCCCGCCGTCGCGATGACCGACCACGGCAACATGCACGGGGCCTACGAGTTTCACCAGGAGGCCCGCAGGGCGGGCGTCAAACCGGTCCTGGGCATCGAGGCGTACGTGGCCCCGGCGTCGCGACGGCACCGCGAGGCGGTGTTCTGGAGCGAGGACCCGGCGCTGCGGAGGACCGACGAGAGCACCGGCGCGGGCGGCGACGTCTCCGGGCGCGGCCTCTACACGCACCTGACGATGTGGGCGGCCGACGCCGAGGGCCTGCGGAACCTGTTCCGCCTCCAGTCCCGGGCCTGGCTGGAGGGGCGCGCCCAGAAGTACCCGCGCATGGACGACGAGCTGCTGGCCGAGCACGCGCGCGGGGTCATCGCCACGACCGGCTGCCCGTCCGGGGAGGTCCAGACGCGGCTGCGGCTGGGGCAGTACCCGGCGGCCGTCGCGGCGGCCGCCCGCCACCGCGACCTTTTCGGCGCGGAGAACTACTTCGTCGAGCTGATGGACCACGGCCTGCCGATCGAACGCCGCGTCCGCGAGGACCTGCTGCGCATCGCCCGGGAGCTGGGCCTGCGCCCGCTGGTCACCAACGACTCCCACTACGTGACCGAGGACCAGGCGCGGGCGCACGACGCGCTGCTGTGCATCGGGACGGGCAAGCGGCTGGCCGACACCGACCGGTTCCGGTTCTCCGGCAGCGGCTACCACCTCAGGCCCGCCGCGGAGATGCGGGCGGCGTGGGACGCGGAGGTGCCCGGCGCCTGCGACAGCACGCTGCTGGTCGCCGAGCGGGTCGGCGACTACGCGGAGGTGTTCGCCCACCGGGACCTGATGCCGCGCTTCCCCGTCCCGGAGGGGGAGACCGAGGCGTCGTGGCTGCGCGCCGAGACGCTGCGGGGCGCGCGCCGCCGCTACGGCGACGACCCGCCGCGCGAGGTGCTGGACCGCGTCGACCACGAGCTGTCGGTGATCGAGGACATGGGGTTCCCCGGCTACTTCCTGGTCGTCGCCGACATCTGCCGCCACGCCCGCGCCCAGGGGATCGGGCTCGGGCCGGGCCGCGGGTCGGCGACCGGCTCGATGGTCGCCTACTGCACCGGGATCACCGAGCTGGACCCGCTCGAACACCAGCTGATCTTCGAGCGGTTCCTCAACCCCGAGCGCGTCACCATGCCCGACATCGACCTGGACTTCGACGACCGCCGCCGCGACGAGATGATCGACTACGTGGCCCGCCGGTACGGCGACGACCGGGTCTGCCAGATCGTCACGTTCAACACCATCAAGGCGAAGGCCGCCGTGAAGGACGCCTGCCGGGTGCTGGGGCTGCCGTACGCGCTGGGCGACCGGATCACCAAGGCGTTCCCCGCCGCCGTGGGAGGCAGGGAGATCCCGCTGTCGGCCGTGCACGACCAGGCCCACCCGCGCCACGGCGAGGCCGCCGAGCTGCGGCGGATGTACGAGACCGACCCCGACGTGCGGCGCGTCCTCGACACCGCCCGCGGCGTGGAGGGGCTGACGCGGGGCACCGGCGTGCACGCGGCCGGGGTGATCCTGTCGTCGGAGCCGCTGCTCGACGTGCTGCCGCTGGTGCGGCCCAAGGCCGACGGCCCGGTGGTCACCGGGTTCCCGTTCACGCAGGCCGAGGACATGGGCCTGCTGAAGATGGACTTCCTCGGCCTGCGCAACCTCACCGTCGTCAACGACGCTATCGCGAACGTCCGGGCCAACAAGGGCGTGGACATCGACATCCTGAACGTCCCGCTGGACGATCCGGCCACCTACGCGCTGCTGGCGCGCGGCGACACGCTCGGCGTCTTCCAGCTCGACGGCAACGGGATGCGGTCGCTGCTGAAGATGATGCGGCCGACGGAGTTCACCGACATCGCCGCCGTGTCCGCGCTGTACCGGCCGGGACCGATGGAGATGAACGCCCACGTCAACTACGCGCTGCGCAAGACCGGGCGGCAGAAGGTCGAGCCGATCCACCCCGAGCTGGCCGAGGCGCTGGAACCGATCCTCGGCGACACCTACCACCTGGTCGTCTTCCAGGAGCAGGTGATGGCGATCGCCCAGCGGCTCGCCGGGTACTCGCTGGGGGCGGCCGACATGCTGCGGCGGGCCATGGGCAAGAAGAAGAAGGACGTGCTCGACGCCGAGTGGGGCCGCTTCTCCGCCGGCATGCGGGAACGCGGGTTCTCCGAGGAGGCGACGCGGGCCGTGTGGGACGTGCTGGTGCCGTTCAGCGGCTACGGCTTCAACAAGTCGCACACCGCCGGGTACGGGCTGGTGTCGTACTGGACCGCCTACCTGAAGGCCAACCACCCGGCCGAGTACCTGGCGGCGCTGCTGACCTCGGTGGGCGACGACAAGGACAAGATGGCGGTCTACCTGTCGGACTGCCGCCACCTCGGCGTCCGGGTGCTGCCGCCGGACGTCAACGAGAGCGTGGCGGGGTTCGCGGCGGTCGGCGAGGACATCCGGTTCGGGCTGGGGGCGGTCCGCAACGTGGGCGCGGGCGTCGTCGACGCGATCGTCGCGACGCGGGAGCGGACGGGGCCGTTCACCGGCCTCGCCGACTTCCTGGCCAGGGTCCCGGCGGTCGTGTGCAACAAGCGGGTGATCGAGTCGCTGGCGAAGGCGGGCGCGTTCGACGGGCTGGGGCATCCCCGCCGCGCGATCGTGGAGGTCCACGAGCAGGCGGTGGACGCGGCCGTGGACGTCAAGCGGCACGAGGCGCACGGGCAGGACGCGCTGTTCGGGGCGTCGGCCGAACCCGGCGGGGGCCTGACGGTGACCGTGTCCGACGCCGAGTGGGACCGGGCCACGCTGCTCGCCCACGAACGCGACATGCTCGGCCTCTACGTCTCCAGCCACCCGCTGGACGGCGCCGAGGGGCTGCTGCGGGCCCACCGGGACCTGCCGATCGCCGCCCTGCTGGCGTCCGGGCGCGCCGACGGGCACGTGCGCGTGAGCGGCATCATCGCCGGGCTCCAGCGCAAGGTGACCAAGCGCGGCGAGCCGTGGGCGATCGTCACCCTGGAGGACCATGACGCGTCACTGGAATGCCTGGTCTTCCCCAAGAGCCACCTGCTGTACGGCGAACTGCTCGCCGAGGACCGGGTGGTCTCGCTCCGAGGACGCCTGAACCTGCGCGACGAGACGCTCGGCCTGCACGTGGAGGAGGTCGGCGTCCTGGACGTCACCGTCCGGGAGAACCCGGTGGTGCTGTCGGTGGCGGAGGCCCGGGTGACGGTGAACCTGGTCCGCGAACTGCGGAACGTGCTCACCGCGCACCCGGGCGGCACCCCCGTCCACCTGCGCATGCGGCGCCCGCCGGGCGGCCGGGACGTGCTGTTCGACCTGCCGGGCTTCCGGGTGGAGCCCGGCCCGGCGTTCTACGGCGACGTCAAGTCGCTGCTCGGGGCGAACGCCGTCGAGTCCCCGTGATCCGAGTCGCCGTGAGGGGCGTCGTCGGTCTGGGGCTCGGGCGCGGCCCTGCGGGCGGCGCGCCGGTCGCGGCCGTCGCGCAGCACCCGGGTCAGCGGCTCGGCGGCGCGGGCCAGCAGCGGCCCGGCGATCGCGAGGATCAGCACGTACGCGGCGGCCAGCGGCCCCAGCTTCGGGTTGATCCCGGCGGAGACGGCCAGCCCGGCGATGACGATGTTGAACTCGCCGCGCGGGACCAGCGCCGCCCCGGCGCGGGCCCGGCCGGTGGCCGACACGCCCGCGCGCCGGGCCGCGTACCAGCCGGTGGCGAACTTGCTCGCGACGCCGACCACCGCCAGCAGCGCCGCGACGCCCAACACCGGCGGCAGCGCCGAGGGATCGGTGTTCAGGCCGAAGAACACGAAGAACACGGCCGCGAACAGGTCCCGCAGCGGCGACAGCAGCTCGCGCGCGGTGTGCGCCAGCGGCCCCGACAGCGCGATGCCGACCAGGAACGCGCCGACCGCCGCCGACACCTGCAACTGCTGCGCCACCCCGGCCACCAGCAGCGTGAACCCGAGGACCTTCAGCAGCAGCACCTCGTCGGTGGGGCTGGCGATGAACCGTTCGACCCAGTGTCCGTGCCGCAGCGCCACCAACAGGATCACGGTGATCGTCGCGGCGGCGATCGCCAGCGTGGTCGCCCCGGCCGCCAGCCCGGCCCCGGCCAGCACCGCCGTGAGGATCGGCAGGTAGGCGGCCATCGTCAGGTCCTCGAACACCAGGATCGACAGCACCGCCGGGGCCTCCCGGTTGCCCAGCCAGCCGAGGTCGCCCATCACCTTGGCGGTGATGCCGGAGGAGGTCACGTAGGTGATGCCGCCGAGCGCGACCGCCGCGACCGGCCCCCAGCCGAGCAGCAGCGCCGCGACCACGCCGGGGGCGGCGTTCACCACCAGGTCCACCAGGCCCGGGACGGCGGAGGTGCGCAGCGTTCCCACCAGTTCACCGGCGGTGTACTCCAGGCCGAGGGTGAACAGCAGCAGGATCACCCCGACCTCGGCGCCGATCGCGACGAAGTTCTCGCTGGCGCCCAGCGGCAGCAGCCCGCCGTCCCCGAACGCCAGCCCCGCCACCAGGTACAGCGGGATCGCCGACACCGAGAAGCGCACCGCCACGGCGCCCAGCAGACCCAGCGCGAGGATGATCGCGCCCAGTTCGATCAGCTGGACCGCCGCCTCCTGCGAACCGCCCGCCAGCACCGGCCCGGACGCGTGCCATGAGGAGGTCAGTGACATGCGCTCACTCGCCGGCGGTGAGGATGCGGGCGACGGCGGCGGCCCCCTCGGCGGTCCCGACGGCCACCACCACGTCGTCCCCCTGGAACACGAAGTCCGGGCGCGGGCTGGCGATCACCTGCCCGTTGCGCACCACCGCCACGATCGACGCGCCGGTCCGCGTCCGCGCCCGCGTGTCGCCGAGCGACCGTCCCGCGTAGGGCGACGCGGCCGAGATCGGGATCTGCTCGGTGACCAGCCCCTCGACCTGCCGGTTCAGCTCCGCCAGACGCTCCACGACCCGGCCGGTGCCCAGCAGCTCGGCCAGGGCGTTGGCCTCCTCCCCGGTGAGCTGCACCGACACGACGCAGGTGTCGGGGTCGTGCTTGTCGTACACGACGAGGTCCCGCCGCCCGGTGCGGTGCGACACGACCCCGAGCTGGCGGCCGCGCTCGGTGGTGACCACGTGCCGCAACCCGATCCCCGGCAACGACGTCCGCTCGACGTCCATGACAAGCCTCCGTTTCCCGTACAGGACAGCCCGAAATTCAGCCCCATGCTCTCAGAGGCTGTCCCCAACCCCTGCATGCCCATGGGAGGGGCCCGGCGCGGTGGGCGAGTCAGGAGCCGGTGAGGTCGTCCGGGAAGAACGCCTCGGTGGAGTCGGTGTCGGGCACGAGGACGGCGAGTATGTCCGCCGCGGCCTTCGCCTCCTCGGCGGAGCGCGGCAGCATGACGCTCTCGTAGGCGTTGAGCGCCGCGTCGATGGTGGGGTGCGCGATGACGGCCTGGGCGAGTTCGGCTCCGTCGAGCATCGCCAGGTTGGCACCGACACCGACGGGCGGCATGAGGTGCGCGGCGTCGCCTAGCAGGGTGATGCCGGGGACGCGCTCCCACGTGTGGGGGACGGGGAGGACGTACAGCGGTCGGCTGATGAACGGTCCCTCGTTGCGGCGCAGGAGGTCGAGCAGGCGGTCATCGAAACCTTCGTAGATGTCGAGCAGGCGGGCGCGAACGGCGTCGGTGTCGTCGAGGTCGAGGTCGGCGTTCCAGTCGAGCGGGCCGCGGAAGGCCGCGTAGACGCGGATGCCGCCATCGCCGTCACGCTGGGCGATCAGGGATTTGCGGCCCGCGTTGGCGAACATGGAGCCGTTTCCGACGAGGTCGGCGATGGCGGGGTGGCGCTCGTCGGCGTCGGCGAAGTGGATTTCGACGAAATCGATGCCGCCGTGGACGGGCCGGGCGTCGGAAACGGCGGGACGGATCCGGGACCATGCGCCGTCCGCGCCGACGACCAGATCGAAGTCCTCGACCGTTCCGTCGGCGAGTTCGAGGCGGGCCCCTCCGTCCGGGAGGGGAGCGGCGGCCCGTGCCGCCTGGCCCCAGCGAACGGTGCCGGGGGCCAGGGAATCCAGCAGGAGGGCGCGCAGCCGGCCGCGGTCGATCTCGGGGGCGGCGACGTCGCCGGGCTGGGGGAGGTGATGGTGGAGCAGCGTGGCGTCGCGGTCCATCAGGCGCGTTTCCTGGCCTTCGGGGCGCGCGAGCGCGAGGAACTCCTCGAAGAGGCCAGCGGCTCGCAGAGCGGGCTGACCGGTGTCGGCACGGATGTCGAGGGAGCCACCCTGGGATCGGGCGGCGAGATCGGCCTCGCGTTCGAAGACGGTGACGGGTATGCGGTGCCTCTGCAGGACGCGAGCGCAGACGAGACCACCGGGACCCGCTCCGACGATCGCGATACGGGGGGTGCTGGACATGGGAAGTCCTTTCGGAAATGAAGGTTCGGTTGCTGCCGGAAAGGGGACGACACTCGAACGGTCGTCCCTCTGGGTATTGGCAGTGCACGGCCCCAGTTCGTTGGTTCCTCGTCCGAGACGGGAGAAGCACCGCAGGGCCAGGGCGCCGATCATGTCTATCGCATGGTTCGCCGGCACGTAATCGATTTTTCCGGGCCGTGGAGCGGGGCGCTCGTCCGAACCTCGATGCCCGTGAGGCCGGGACCGGTTCCTGATCAGGACGCTCCGGTCTGCTCCCACACCTCGTCATCCAACGTTCTGACCTGCGCTTTGCCCCGCCAAAGGAGTCCTTCGCGAACGCCTCCGGGCGCGGGCGGCGCCGCCTCGGTCGGTGGCCTCCTGAGCGGCAGGTTCGTCCACCTAAAATGTTTAGGTAGACTCTTAATAGTCGTAGGTCAAGGAGGAGGTCATGGTTCGAGCGGTGGCACATCCGAACGACCTGAAACCCTGATCGACAGGCTGGGGCAATGAACGCCGAACACGACTGGATCACCACACCCGTCATCGCGGACATCCTGCGCGGTCACCTCGACCTGGAGGCGACCGCGCGCGGCCTGCTGCCGCACCGGCTGCCCGCCCGGGCGCGCCGACAGATCCCCGACGACCAGCTGGCCACCGCCGAGGCACAGCCCTCCGGCGTGCGGCTGGTCTTCCGCACCCGGGCCACCACCATCGAACTGGACACGCTGCCCACCAAACGGGTCCACCGGGGTTACCCGGCCCCGGCCGACGGTGTGTACGACCTGCTGGTCGATGGCCGTCTCACCGCCCAGGCCACCGTGCCCGGCGGCAACGTGCGCACGATCACCGACATGGTCACCCGGTCCTTCGAGCTGGTGGAGGGGCCTGTCGGCACCGCCCGGTTCGCCGGTCTGCCCGCGGGTGACAAGGACGTGGAGATCTGGCTCCCGCACAACGAGGTCACCGAGCTGGTCGCCCTGCGCACCGACGCCCCCGTCGAACGGGCGCCGGACGCCGGGCGCCGGGTGTGGCTGCACCATGGCAGTTCCATCAGCCACGGCTCGAACGCCGCCCACCCGACCGCCACCTGGCCGGCCCTGGCCGCGGTCCGGGCCGGGGTGGAACTGGTCAACCTGGGGTTCGGCGGCGGCGCGCTGCTGGACCCGTTCACCGCCCGCACGATGCGGGACGCCCCCGCGGACCTGATCAGCCTCAAGATCGGCATCAACGTCGTCAACGCCGACGCGATGCGCCTGCGCGCCTTCACCCCCGCGGTCCACGGCTTCCTCGACACCATCCGTGAGGGGCATCCGACCACGCCGCTGCTGGTCGTGTCCCCGATCCTGTGCCCGGTGCAGGAGGACACCCCCGGCCCGCTCATGCCCGACCTCGACGGCGGAACCCTGCGGTTCAAGGCCACGGGCGATCCGGCCGAACGCGCCGCCGGGCGCCTGACCCTCAACGTCATCCGCGACGAACTCACCCGGATCGTCAAGCAGCGAACGGCCGACGACCCGAACCTGCACTACCTCGACGGCCGCGACCTCTACGGCGAGAGGGACTACGCCGAGTTCCCCCTACCCGACGAGGTCCACCCCGATCCGGCAGGCCACCGCCGCATCGCGGACAACTTCGGGCGGCTCGTGTTCGGCGACGGCGGCCCCTTCGCCCCCGGAGCCGGCTGACACCGGAAGCGGGGCCTCCAAGGCGGGCGTCACGGCTGTTCAGCGATGAGCGACCAGGTCATGGATGAGGAAGTGGAGCTGCATGTCGTCGGTCTCCTCCGCCCACAGCCCCTCGGCGTCGAGGACCGACGCCGCGACCATCCGTGCCTCGGCGACGAGCTCGGGGTGGTGGTCGAACCCCGGCCACGGCAGGACGGGATAGCCGTTGGCCTCGCCGAACCGCCGTACTCGTTCGATCTCGCCCAGGACCGCGCGCGGCAGGGACGTGTTCGCCCAGGACCACAGCCAGGTCTGCCGCGTCAGGCTCACGCTGCCGATCATCGTGAGCCGACCGGTGAGGAACACCTGCCCGCCTCTCGACCACATGATCAGCGCGTCGTCCAACGACCAGCGGTACTGCACGTCACCCGACAACCCGAAGCGCTCGACCATCAGGGCCTGCCGCGCGTGGGCGCGTTCGCGAGCGGCGAGGACGACCTTCTCCCAGTCGGAGTGGTCGTGCGCCAAGCGGTCCTCCACCACGCCTCCTCGGGCAGGGATATCCGGCAGGATCCTCCCACGCTCGTCGAGGCTCGCGGGCGTGCTTGAACCACACCGGTGACCAGACGCCAACGTGAGATCCACCAGCGCGCGAACCGGTCCGTCAGCGCGAGGTGACGGCCGGATCGCCGCACTGCTCGGCACCCTCGGCCTGCTACTGGCCTACGAACGCAACCGAACGGAATGAGCCCACCCCGCCCAAAGCCAGCCGTCCTTTGCGATCGTTCCGGCCGCCTATGAGGAGGCGGTGCGGCGACGTGGGATGTCGCCGAGCACGGTCGCGCTGGATGCGGAGCCCGATGGAGTCGCGGCGCGTTGACGGCGACGCGCCGCGACTCCATCGGACGGGGTCAGCCCGCGCCGAAGCACAGGAAGCCCATTACTCCGGGTGCCCGGGGTGCTGAGGCCAGGGCTTGGGCGGGGGAGAGGCCCTGGGCGAGTGCCCTGTGGAACGTCGTCATCAGTGCCGGAGCCTCCTCGTCGCGGATCGGGGTGACGCTGGCGATGACCGTCGCGGTGCCTCTGGCCAGGAGCGCGCCGACCATTCCTATTGCGGCATCGCCCGCTTCGGAGCGGCCGATGTCGCAGGCCGACAGGACGACGGTGTGGGGGAGGCGTTCGATCTCTTCCAGGTCGTGGACGAACAGCGGGCCGTCGGACAGCCGCAGGTGCGAGAAGAGGGCGTTGCCGTCGCGGAACTCGCCGTGCGCGGCCACGTGCGCGAGGGACGCGCCGTTCAGCGCGTCGCGGACGGTCTCGGCGTTGGCGTTCCGGCCTTGGAGGACGCGGGCGTTCGGGTACCGGTGGCGGAGGCCATCGACCTCTCTTTCGGCGTGGGCCAGGTCAGGGCCTGACGCCAGGAGCACGTGGCCGGGCTCCTTCCGGCGCCGTACCGCGTGGAACCACGCCGTCGCCGAGGGCGCGACGGTGAACGGATGGCCCGTCAGTGACGGCAGTGCCGCCCACGGAACGGTGTGCAGAGGACCGTTCGGGACCAGGACCAACTCGCGGTCGGTCAGATCGGCATGGAGCGGGGCGAGGACCCGTTCGTCCAGGCCGGCGCAGGCAAGGGAGAGCCCCGCTTCGGCCTGCGGGTCGTCCCGTCGCGCCGCGCGGCGGGTGGCGGCCCTGGTCAGGCGCGCCGCGTGGGCGATCTCGTCGAACGCGCCCAGGCGATGACGGCGCGGGCGGCCGTCGCGGATCGTCACCGCGTGCAGGTCAGCGCCGACGCGGACCAGCTCGATGAGGACGCGTTCGCCCAGGGCTCCCGTCAGTTCCGGAGTTCCCGCGCGGGCCGGTGGCCCGGAACGCGGGGCCGGGCGGCGGTAACGTTCCGTGCGGATCTCTCCTTCGAGGGCGTTCAGGCGTTGGAACAGGTCCGGTACGGGCTCGCCGTCAGCCGTCGTCGTTGTTCGGGAATGGCTGAGCGCGCGGAGCCGGGCCAGCGCGGCGGCACGGTCGCTGTCCCGTGGCGGGCCGGGGTCGTGGGGGCGGCGGAGCAGGGCGCGGCGGCGTTCCTCCAGTGACAGCAGCTCGCGGGCCGAACGCGACAGGCTCAGCCCCAGGTCCGCCAGTTCCGTGGCCAGGTTCGCGGCGCGGGCCCGGAGTTCCAGCGCGGCGAAGACCTCCGCGTGGTCCTCCACCACGCGCAGCCCCGACCAGACCGCCGCCACCGCGCCGTTGAGGTCGCCGCGGGAACGGCGGTCCAGCGCCAGCGCGTGCCAGGCCGACGCCCGCAGCGCCGCCGGGCCCCGGACGTGGAAGCGGCTCACCCGTTCCAGCAGGTGGCCGGCGGGGCGTCCCAGGTCCAGGGCCGTGCGGGCCGCCATGATGCGCGCCTCCGCGGCCGCCTCCGTCCAGCCGCCCCGTTCCAGGCGGTCGGCCGCCGCGGTCGCCGAGCTCAGGAAGACCGGGGAGCGTTCCCCCGCCGCCCAGCGCGCGCGGAGCAGGACGTGCTCGGCCAGCAGCATCCAGCCCGTCCGCTCCTGGGCCGCGAACGTCGCGCGCGCCCGCTCCGCCGTCTGCGCCGCGCGCTCGGGGTCGCCGTCGGACAGTTCGGCGTGCGCCAGCAGGAGCAGGCCGTCGGCGAAGTCGCAGTCGTGCCCCTGCTCCGCGGCCTCGTCCAGCGTGGCGGCGAGCAGGGACCTCGCCTCGTCGACCAGGCCCGCCATCAGCAGCGTCTCGGCGCGCTCCAGGCGGCACTGCGTCAGGCGCTCGCCGACCAGCCCCGGCTCGGCCAGCGCGAACAGCTTCAGTGCCTGCGGCAGGTCGCCCCGGCGGGCCACCACGAACGCCAGCGCGCCCCGCGCGACCGCCGTCTGGTAGGTCAGGTCGGCCTTCGCCGCCACCTCGACGGCTTCGCGCAGTGCGGGTTCCGCGCCGCACAGCACGCCCTGCATCGCGCGCGACACCCCCAGCGTCGTCAGCAGCCCCGCCAACGACGCCGGATCATCGCTCCGGCGGATGCGGGCCACCACCCGCTCCGCCGTCCGCCGGGCCTCGCCGAACCGGCCCGCCCGCGCCAGCGCGCACGCCAGGTTCGCCGTCAGGCGGTCCGCGTCCGCCGACGGCAGCTCCTCTCCGACGCCGGACGCCTCCACCAGCGCCGCCGTCACCTCTCCCCGCGCCGCCAGCAGACCCACCAGGTGAACGCGGACCCGCGCCACCTCGCGCGGCCCCCGCTCCGCCGCCACGGACAGCGCCGTCCGCAGCAGCCCCAGCCCTTCCTCCAGCCGTCCCCGCTCGGCGGCGGCCACCCCCGCGCGCTGTAGCTCGGTCACGTTCAAAGGCGCACCCAGCTCGTCACGATCGACGCCGTGTCCGGCAGGTCGAACACCAGGCTCACCAACCCGTCCGGCACGGCCGGGAACGCGAACTGTCCCGCCGGATCGACGTCGGTCGTCCACTCCGTCGGCCCCCGCCGCAGGTGCCGCAGCCGCGCCCGCGCGGGCGTCGACGGCGTGACCCGGCCGGTGATCTCATGGCCGTGGTCCAGCCGCGTCACCTCGATCTCGATGACCGCGTCCGTCCCGGTGAACGTCAGCCGCCGCGCCGTGCCCCGCAGCGCCGCCGTGGAGTAGCGCGGCTCCATCGTCAGCTCCGCCAGGACCGCGCCCGGGACGCGGGACGCCAGCGCGGCGCGCGCCGCCGCCGTCACGTGCGGCGGCACCGGGTCCAGGGCGTCGAACGCGGCGCGGACGCGGGCCGTCAGGTCGTCGTCGTTCACTGTTCGAGCCTCCGGTTCAGGGCGGCCAGGCAGCGGGCCCGGGTCGGGCCGATGCTGCCGACCGGCATGTCGAGGAGGTCGGCGAGGTCGGCGTAGCTCGGCGCGGTCGCCAGCAGCCGCAGCAGCACCTGGCAGCGGCGCGGCAGCTCCTGGAGCGCGAGCGCGACCCGGTCGAGGCGGTCCCGGGCCAGCACCACCCGTTCGGGCCGCTGGTGGTCGGGGACGGGCGGGTCGCCCGGGTCGTCGGGCCGTTCCCGCGTGCGGCGGCGGGCCGCGCGCAGGCTCTCGCGGCGCGCCGTGGTCGACAGCCATCCGCCGACCGCCGCCGCGTCCTCGACGCGGTCGAGCCGTTCCACCAGCCGAAGCCACGCGGTCTGCACGACGTCACCGGCGTCGGCCTCGTTCAGCCCGTGCGCACGCGCGATCGACCACAGCATGGCGCTGTGCCGCTCCACCAGGCGGTCCCAGGCCGCGCCGTCGCCGTCGCGCGCCCGCGCCACCAGACGGGCGATGTCGTCCTGTCCCTCCAGGGCCACGAAGTCTCCTCCCGAGGCCCCCCGCTGAACAGGACCCTAGGCGCTCCGGTCACGGACCGTCGCGGACGGTTACCGCATCGCGTCCGGGTTGTTCTCAAGAACTGATGGTTAAAGAGGGATGAGACGGGGAAACAGTGGCGACCGGGCCGCGCCCGGTGCGTTACTGGGAGAGTGATCGCGCGTGCTCGGATCGTGGCGGCCGTGGCCGGTGCGCTGCCGCTGCTCGCCTTTCCCGCGCCCGGACTCGGCTGGCTGGCATGGGTGGCGCTGGTGCCGGGAATCCGCGTGATCCGCGCCGCCGCGAGCGTCCGCGAGGCCGCCGTGCGGGGCTGGTGGTTCGGAGCCGGGTACCTGCTCGCCGCCCTGTACTGGACGCTGCCGAACATCGGCCCCGGCCTGCTGCTGGTGGCGCTGGTGTTCGGCGCGCCGTGGGCGGCGTGGGGCGCGGCCGTGCGGTGGCTCGTCCCCGAACGGCCCCTGGCCGCGCTCGCCGTGCTCCCCAGCATCTGGGTCGTCATCGAACTCCTCCGTTCCTGGCCGCGGCTCGGCGGGCCGTGGGCGCTGCTCGGCGCGAGCCAGTGGGCGTACCCGCCGGTGCTCGGGCTGGCGGCGCTCGGCGGGGTGTGGCTGGTGTCGTTCGCGCTGGTCGCCGTGAACGTCGCCGTGGTGCTGGTCCTGTCCGCCAGACGCCGCTACGCGCTGGCCGCCGCGATCGTCGCCGCCGGGCCCCTCGTCTCCGCGACGCGGGACGCCGAACCCGAACGCGCCCTCCGCGTCGCTCTCGTCCAGCCCGGTGTCATCCGCGATCCGGCCGCCCGTCTTGCCGAAGGCGAACGAATCACCGGAAACCTTCCGCCCGTCGATCTCGTCGTCTGGGGTGAGAGCAGCGTCAGCCACGACCTCAGGAGCCGCACCGACGTGACCGCACGACTGACCGCCCTCGCCGCGCGCGGCGAGCTGCTCGTCAACGAGGACGCCCGCGACGCCTCCGGCCGCATCTCCAAGAGCGCCGTGCTGATCGGACCGGACGGTCCCCGCGCGCGTTACGTCAAGACCCGCCTGGTGCCGTTCGGCGAGTACGTCCCGTTCCGGCGGGCGTTCGGCTGGCTGACCCGCGTCAGCGGGGCGGCGGGCGAGGACCGCGTGCCCGGCACCGGCACGACCACCCTCACCGCCGCCGGGACCACGGTCGGCCCCCTGATCTGCTTCGAGTCGGCGTTCCCCGACCTCGGCCGCGCGGCGACGCGGCGCGGCGCGCGGCTGCTGGTCTACCAGTCGTCCACCGCGACCTTCCAGGACAGCTGGGCGCCCCCGCAGCACGCGTCGCTCGCGGCGGTGCGCGCGGCCGAGACCGGGCGGCCCGCCGTGCAGGCCGCGCTCACGGGTGTGTCGGCGGCGTTCGACGCGCGCGGCCGGAGACTGGCGTGGCTGGACACCGGACGGCGCGGCGCCGCCGTGGTGACCGTGCCGCTGCCCGCCGACGACCCGACCCCCTACGTACGGCTCGGGGACTACGTCGCGTACCTGTCCCTGGCCGTCTCCACCGGTGCTGCGCTGGCGGCGGCCCGGAAGTATCCAGAAAGTTCCATGATCTCTGGCACAAAGTGCCAGCGACGAAGGCGGCGGAGTGAGCAAGGGTTCGGCAAACAGCAAACGCGTGGTGGTGCGTCCGGTGTCCATGATGCAGAATGAGGGGCGCGGACGCCGTCTTCGGGACGGACGAGGCCGTAGGGGAAGACGAGCCTCGGTACAGATCCAGGAGGTCCGGTGACCGCACGTGGCGTCTTCTACGTCCACTCCGCGCCACCTGCGCTGAGCCCGCACATCGAATGGGCCGCCGCAGGTGTTCTCGGCGTGCCCGTTTCTCTAGAGTGGGCCGACCAGCCCGCCGCCCCGGGCACGCTGCGCGCCGAACTGCACTGGGAGGGGAAGGCCGGCACCGCCGCGGGCATCACCTCCGCGCTGCGGAACTGGAAGCTGCTGCGCTTCGAGGTCACCGAGGACCCCACGCCGGGCTGCGACGGGATCCGCTACAGCTTCACCCCGACGCTCGGCGTCTTCATGGGCGTGATCGGCGCCAACGGCGACATCATGGTCCCCGAGGACCGGCTGCGCGCCGCGATGGCCAACGCCGCCGTCGGCAAGACCACCCTGGAGATCGAGCTGGACCGCCTGCTCGGCACGCCGTGGGACAACGAACTGGAGCCGTTCCGCCGCGCCGGCGACGGCGCCCCGGTCCGCTGGCTCCACGCTGCTGTTTAAATGGCCTTTCGGCCCGAACCCCTCGCCCAGGGGCTCGGGAACCGACCGAAAAGCGGGCGAGCGCTGCATCGCTTCGCGATCTTCCGCGGGGGGTCTCGCCTTCGGCTTCGACCCCCCGCCTCAGCCTCCGGACGCGCTCGCGTGCGGGCCGAGGTTCGTCTTGACCGTGGAACCCCCACCGCCTCCAGACGGTGGGGGTTCTTCGTGTGAACGCGCGAAGGCCCGGCGACCTAGGTGGTCGCCGGGCCTTCGCGCGTTCCTGTGGCGGGTGTCGCCGTGCTGTGCGTCAGACGGCGCGGCGGAAGGCGACCGAGACGTTGTGGCCGCCGAAGCCGAACGAGTTGTTGAGGGCCGCGAGGGGGCCGTCGGGCAGCCGGCGCGGCTCGCCGCGCACGATGTCCAGGTCGACCTCGTCGTCCAGGTCCTCCAGGTTGGCGGTGGGCGGCACCAGGCCCTCCCGCAGCGTCAGGATCGTGATCACCGACTCCAGCGCGCCCGCGCCGCCCAGCAGGTGGCCGGTCATGGACTTGGTGCCGGTGACGGTGATCTTCTTGGCCTGCTCCTCGCCGAGCGCGGCCTTGATGGAGTTCAGCTCGGCGATGTCCCCGGCCGGGGTGGAGGTGGCGTGCGCGTTGACGTGCACGATGTCCTCCGGCTTCAGGCCGGCGTCGACGAGCGCGCGGCGCATCGCCTTGGCCTGGCCCGACCCGCTCGGCTCGGGCAGCACGATGTCGTAGGCGTCGCCGGAGTAGCCGCAGCCGGCCGCGATCGCGTGGATGCGCGCGCCGCGGGCGCGGGCGTGCTCCTCCGACTCCAGGATCATGACGGCGGCGCCCTCGCCGAGCACGAAGCCGTCGCGGTTCTTGTCGTAGGGCCGCGAGGCGCGCTCGGGCTCGTCGTTGCGCGTGGACATCGCGCGCATGGAGCCGAACGACGCCATCTGCAGCGGGTGGATGCACGACTCGGTGCCGCCGCAGATCACCACGTCGGCCCGGCCGGCGCGGATCATGTCGATGGCGTAGCCGACGGCCTCGGCGCTGGAGGCGCACGCGCTCACCAGGGCGTGCGAACCGGCCATCGCGCCGAACTCGATGCCCACGTGCCCGGAGGCGCCGTTCGGCATCAGCATCGGGACGGTGAAGGGCGAGACGCGCTTCCAGCCCTTGTCGCGCCAGTCGTCGTAGCTGTTGAGGGCCGTGTGCAGACCGCCGATGCCGGAGGAGATGACCACGCCGAGGCGGTCGCCGTCCACGGTGTCGCCCTCGGGCGCGGGCGCCTCCTCGTCGGCGGCCTTCCGGCCCTTCTTGGCGGGCGGCGCGAAACCGGCGTGGGTCCACGCCTCCCGGGCGGCGATCAACGCGATGGCCTGGTTGCGGTCCAGGCGGCGCAGCTGCGCGCGCGGCATGATCTCGGCGGGGTCCACCGCGAGCTGGGCGGCGAACTTCACCGGGATCTGGTCCAGGATGTCCCAGTCCAGCTTGCGCACCCCGGACTTGCCGGCGAGCAGCGCGGACCAGGTCGACGGCACGTCGCCGCCGAGCGGTGTCGTGGCACCGAGGCCGGTCACGACGACGGTGGTCTTGTCGCTCATCTGAGTGCTCCTCGCAAACTGGGGGTGCGGTCGCGGCGCGCCGTCGCCGTGACGACGGCGCGCCGCCCCTGCGGTCGACCTACTTCTGCAGGTTCTGGACGAAGTTGATGACGTCCTTGACCGTCTTCAGGTTGCGCAGCTCGTCGTCGGGGATCTCGACACCGAACTTGTCCTGGGCGGCCACGGCGATCTCTACCATCGACAGCGAGTCGATGTCGAGGTCGTCGATGAAGTTCTTCTCCGGGGTGACCTCGGACTTGTCAATGCCGACGATCTCGTCGATGATCTCGGCCAGGCCGTCGAGGATCTCCTGCTCGGTGGCAACTGCCATGGTGTTTCCGTTCTCCTTCGGTGGGATGGTCCAGAGCTCAGGCACGGTGACGGCCTAGGGGATCTGGATGACTTGGGCAGCGTAGGCCAGTCCGGCTCCGAACCCGACCAGCAGGGCCGGGGCGCCGGACGGGACCTCGCCGCGCTCGATCATGCGGGCGAGCGCCATCGGGATGGACGCGCCCGAGGTGTTGCCCGCGGTAACGATGTCGCGCGCGACCACGGCGTCGGGCGCCTTGATCTTGCGGGCGATCGCGTCGATGATGCGCAGGTTGGCCTGGTGCGGAACGATCGCGGCCAGGTCCCGCGGCGCCACCCCGGCGCGCTCGCACGCCTCCAGGGCGACCGGCGCGATGGCGGTGGTGGCCCAGCGGAACACCGCCTGGCCGTCCTGCAGGATGAACGACTCACGACCCTTGATCATGATGCGGTCGCTCTGGTCGCCCGCGCTGCCCCACACCACGGGGCCGACGCCGGGCGCGTCGCTGGCCGCCACGACCGCCGCGCCCGCGCCGTCGGCGAAGATGATGCAGGTCGACCGGTCGCTCCAGTCGAGCCACTGCGACATCTTCTCCGCGCCGATGACCAGCACGTTGCGGGCCGCGCCGGTGCGGACCGCCGAGTCGGCGGCCGACAGCGCGTAGCAGAAGCCGGAGCAGGCGGAGTTGAGGTCGTAGGCGCCGGGCGCGTTGAGCCCCAGCCGGTAGGCGACGCTGGCGGCGTGGTTGGGCATCGGCGTCTCCGCCGAGCACGTCGCGACGATCACCAGGTCGATGTCGTCGGGCGTGAGACCGCTTGTGGCCAGCGCCTTCCCGCCCGCCTGGACGGCCATGTCGACGATGGTCTCCTCGGGCGCGGCGATGCGGCGCTCGCGGATGCCGACGCGGGAGCGGATCCACTCGTCGTTGGTGTCCACCATCTCGGCCAGGTCGTCGTTGGTGACGACCCGCGCGGGCTGGTAGTCGCCGAACGCCAGCACCCGGGAGCCGGGCACGGTCGGCGGGACGCGGAACGTGACGGGCCCGGTCATGAGGTGTGCGCCTTGATCAGGTCGCGGGCCTTGTCGAGGTCCTCGGGGCCCTTGAGGGCCAGCGTCTCGACGCCCTTGAGCTCGCGGCGGGCCAAGCCCACCAGCGTGCCCGCCGGAGGCAGCTCGATGATCGCGGTGACGCCGTTCCCGCGCATGGTCTCCATGCACAGGTCCCAGCGCACCGGGGAGCTGACCTGGGACACCAGGCGGTTCACGTACTCGCGGCCGCTGCCGACGGCCGCGCCGTCCCGGTTGGACAGCAGCGTGATCGCCGGGTCGGCGACCGGGGCGCCCGCGACGAGGCGCTCCAGCGTGGCGACGGCGGGCGCCATGTGCTCGGTGTGGAACGCGCCCGCCACCGACAGCGGACGCAGCCGCGCCTTGGCGGGGGGCTCGTCGGCCAGCGCCGCCAGCTGCTCGGTCGTCCCGGCGGCCACGACCTGGCCCGCGCCGTTGACGTTGGCGGGGGTGAGGCCGTGCTTGCCGATCACGGCGAGGACCTCCTCGGGGTCGCCGCCCAGCACGGCGGTCATGCCGGTCTCGGTGACGGCGGCGGCCTCGGCCATGGCGCGGCCGCGCTCGCGGACCAGCACCAGGGCGGCCTCGGGGGAGAGCACCCCGGCGATCGCGGCCGCGGCGAGCTCGCCGACGCTGTGCCCGGCGACCGCGTCGGGGCGGCCCTCGGGGTACAGCGCCTCGAAGGCGGCCAGCGCGGCGGCGACCAGCAGCGGCTGCGCCACGGCGGTGTCGCGGATCTCCTCGGCGTCGGCCTCGGTGCCGTAGCGGACCAGGTCCAGGCCGGTGACGGCGGACCACCAGGCGAGGCGGTCGGCGACGCCGGGTACCTCAAGCCACGGGTTCAGGAATCCGGGGGTTTGGGCGCCCTGGCCGGGCGATGCGAGGAGAATCACGCGACCCAGCCTGCCCGCCCTGGCCCTCCGCTGCCGATGCCGATCGGCACGAAGTTTCGCCGGAGGGCTTTGTACGACCCCTACAAGGCGGCCGAAGCCGACATTGTGCTGTGGGTCCACCGGCCGGGCGGGGCCGTCAGTCCCGCGCGCCCCTCGACTCGAACCGTCCGAGGACGAGGGCGATCCGGAGGGTGAACGCGTTGCGACCGTCGGTGGGCGACAGGCCCGTCAGCTCGGAGACGCGCCGCAGCCGGTACCGGACGGTGTTGGGGTGGACGAACAGCAGCCGCGCGGTGGCCTCCAGCGAGGAGCCCTGCTCCAGATAGGTGGCCAGGGTGTCCAGCAGCGGCGCCCCGGCGGCCAGCATCGGTTTGTAGACCTCCTCCACCAGGTAGCGGCGGGCGGCCTCGTCGCCGTCCAGGGCCCGTTCGGGCAGCAGCTCCGCGGCCAGCACCGGGCGCGGGGCGTCCGGCCAGCCCGCCGCGGCGCGCAGCCCGGCGAGGGCGGCGCGGGCCGAGACGGTGGAGTCGTACAGGTCGTCCACGGGCGGGCCGACCACGACGGGGCCGGGCCCGCACTTGGCGGCGATCCGCCGGGCCGCCTCCAGCGGGTCCTCCGCCCCGCCGACGATCACGACGACGCGGCGGCCCTGCACCCCGGCCAGCACGTCCACGCGGGCGCGGCGGGCGGCCAGCTGCATCTGGTCGATGCTGGCCTCGGGCTCCTCGTCCTCGGCGGCGTACCCGGCGATGACGACGACGGGCTTGGAGGTCCACCCCAGCGCCGCCGCCCAGGAGTGCATGCCGTCGTCGACCTCGCCGTGCAGCACGGCGTTGACGACCAGGGCCTCCAGCCGGGCGTCCCAGGCGGCGCGGGTCTCGGCGGCCTGCGCGTACACCTGCGCGGCCCCGAACGCCACGTCGCGGGTGTAGCGCAGGATCGCCTCGCGCAGCTGGGCGGCGCCGCCGGGCGCGGCCAGCTCGTCCAGCCGGGTCTCCACCACGTCGATGATCACGCGGACCATGTCGATGGTGTGCTTGAGCTTGATCGACCGCATCAGCTCGCGCGGGGCGGTGCCGAACACCTCCGCGGCGATGGCGGGCCTGCTCTGCTCGGCGTTCTTGAACCACTCCACGAACGCGGCGATGCCCGCCTGGGCGACCAGCCCGATCCAGGAGCGCTGTTCCGGCGGCATCCGCCGGAACCAGGGGAGCTGTTCCTCCATGCTGGCCAGGGCCGCCGTGCCGAAGGTGCCCATCGCCTTCTCCAGTCGCGCGGTCGTCTGCGCGCGGAGGGTCGCCTCGTTCGCGTTGTCCACGTCACCAGGGTGCCACCCCGCGGACGGTGGACCGTCCCGCCTGCCTGGTGGGAGCCGGTGCCCGGGCCCGCCGGGGGAAGGCGTCAGCGGTCGCGCCGACCGGTGGCGGCCACGTCGCCGGAGCGGCCGAGGGCGACGGCGGTGAGGTTGCGCAGGGACGGGGATCCGGGGGCGAGATAGTCGCTGTGACCGGCGTTCCCGGCGTCGAAGACCCGCGCGCCGAACGGCCGCGACACCGGGTCGGGGCCCAGCCCCAGCCCGAAGATCCGCACGTGCGGGACGCCCTCCATCCAGTCGGCGGCGCCGCGCCCGGCCCACACGCGGGCGGTGCGCCCCAGCTCGGCCGCGGAGGTCGCCGTGGTGCCGGGGCTGCCGAACAGCGCGATGTCGGTGACGGCGCGCCAGGCCGGTCCGTCGGGGCCCCGGCCCTTGAGGGCGGCCCGGCCGCACACCACCGAGCCGTAGCTGTGGCACAGCAGCCCGACGGTGGCCGAGGGGTTGACCTTGTGCAGGCCGACCACGAAGCGGCGCAGCGCGGCGGCGCCCTGGTCGGCGCGCTGCTCGGTCAGCACGTCGCTGCTGAAGGTGCGGGGCGAGTCGTACCCGAGCCACGCCACCACCGCCAGGTCCCGGTCGCCGCCGGTCCGGCGGGCCTGCCCGTACACCGCGCGGATGCCGCCGCCGGGCGCGGACCAGGGCCTGCCCGCGTGGCTGTCGTAGGCGTTCAGGGTGGTGTCGGCGCCGGGCACCAGCAGCGCGACCCGGCGGGCGCGCGTCAGGTCGCCGATCACCTCGACCGCCTGGCCCCGGCCGCGCGCGTCGAAGTCCAGGAACCGCCGTCCGGGCTTGAGGAACGCGCCCAGCGAGCGGGCCCGCTCGCGGTCGCCGACCCGGTGCGCGATCTCCAGGGCCCGTTCGATCGAGCGCCGCTCGGCGTCGAACCGGACGTCCAGCGTGGACGCCGCCAGCGACGGCGCCGGCAGGGGCGCCGCGTACGGGTCGGCGTGGCCGGTCCCGGCGGTCGTCAGCAGAACGCCGGAGATCGTCGCGGCGCAGGCCAGGGCTCTGCGCAGCCGTCGTCGGGCGCCCTTGGCAGGCGTGCGATGTGGCGGCATGGTCCGTCTTTCTACCGGATACCGGGCAGTGGTCCGGGCACCGGGAGGTCGGGGGCGTTCTCAGCGGGGGACTCTCCGGTGAGATGTACGAACGCGGCCCGAAGTTTGGCTCAAGATCGTTCGAGTCAGGCGGGGGAGCAGGCACAGCCCCGCGAGGACAAGGGCGAACGCGGGCAGCCACACCAGCCGGAGGGGAACCCATTCCAGGCCGTCGGGTGAGGTGTGCAGGCCCGCCAGCGGGCCGGTGACCAGGAACGCCGCCGCTGTGACGAGCATCATGCCGCTCTGGTGCCACAGGAAGATCGTCATGGCGGCGAGGTTGGCCGTCGCGACCGCCGCCCAGGCGCGGGGGCGGCAGGTCCAGCGGGTGAGCGGGCCGCGCAGCAGCAGCGCCGCGCCGGTCTGCGCCAGCCCGAACGCCACCGCCGCCAGCGTCGGCGGGTTCAGGTTGGACACCGGCGCGCCCGGCACACCGACCATCGCGGCCGGGTAGCCCGCCCCGAGGACGAGCGCGGCCGTGGCGACGGTCCCGCCCGCCAGCAGGCCCACCGCGGCGCGGCGGCCGCGGAACGCCCCGTCCGCCCACGCGACGCCCAGGGAGAACGGCACCAGCCAGCCGGTCAGCACGGTCGGCCAGCCGATCCACTCCGGCCCGCCCAGCCCGAACCGGGCCAGGTCGAGCGCGGCGGTCGCCGCGACGGCCGCCACCGGCAGCCAGACGCCGACCCGCCGCCACGCCGCCGCGACCAGCGGGGTGGCCGCGACCAGCACGCCGTAGACGGCCAGGAACCACAGCGGGCTCAGCACCAGCTTGACCATGCGCCGGAGCGTGTCGCCGTCCAGCCCCGCCCACGCCAGCGCGGCGGTGAGCGGGACCCAGGCCAGCAGCAGGAACGGCACCGGCCGCGCCAGCCGGGCCAGCCGCCGCCCGGCCCAGCGCCGGCGGGACCCGCCCGGCCGCAGCCCCTTGGCCGCGCCGTACCCGCCGACCAGGAAGAAGACCGCGAGGGTCTGGAACAGCCACGACACCGGGGTCAGCTCCGGCATCGTCCGCAGCGGGCTGGCCACGCGCATCCCGTCCGGGCCGGTGGCGGTGAACGCGGTCACCAGCCAGTGCCCCAGCACGACGCCGAGGATCGCGAGGGCGCGCAGGGCGTCCACGGCCCGGTCCCGGTGGGCGGGGGTGGCGGCCTCGACCCGCGCCGCGAACCGGGTGAACGCGCCGGGGCGCGCGGGCCGGTCGAGGGCGCGCTGGTAGCGGGCGGCGTGCCAGGCGGGCAGCGTCCCGTACCCGGACGTCCCGTGCTCAGCCACGGCGCACCTCCGCGTCCCGCCCGAGGGCGATCAGGGTGAGGTTGCGCAGGGCGGTCGAGCCGGCCCGGAGGTAGCCGCTGTGCGGGCCCGTCCCGGCGTCGAACCGGACCGCCCCGAACGCCGGGGACACCGGGTCGCGCCCGAAGCCGATCCCGAGGGCGCGGACCTTGGGCACGTAGGCCGTCCAGTCGCCCTCCGACCGTCCCGCCCACACCCGCGCCGCCGTCCGCAGGCCGGCGACCGACCCGGCGGTGGTGCCGGGGCTGCCGAACAGCGCGATCTCGTCCACCGGCAGGTCCGGCGCGGCCCGGCCGCACACCACCGAGCCGTAGCTGTGGCACAGCAGGCCGACCTTCGCGCGGGCGTTGACGGCGTGGATCCCGGCGACCAGGCGGCGCAGCTCGCGGGCCCCGTCGTCGGCGCGGCCGGCGGTCAGCACGACCGGGCCGCGCGTCGAGGGCGACGCGTAGCCCAGCCAGGCGACCACCGCCAGGCGGGCGCCGGGCGCGGCGCGGCGGGCCTGGTCGGCCAGGGCGCGCGCGCCGCCGCCCGCCCACTTGGGCGAGTCGAAGTTGACCAGGTTCCCGTCGGCGCCGGGCACCACGACCGCGACCCGGTCGGCGCGCTCCAGGTCGCCGAGGACCTCCACGATCCGGCCGTCGCCGCGCGCGTCGAACGACAGGAACCGCCGCCCCGGCCTCAGGAAGCCCGCCAGGGCGCGGGCGCGGCCGGTGTCGCGGACGCGTTCGGCGGTGGCGTGGGCGCGGCCGATCTCCCGGTGGGTCGCCGCGTACCGGGCCGGCAGCGTCGCCGGGGACATCTCCGGCAGCGCGCCGGGGGCGGCGTAGGGCTCGCCCCCCTCGTGCGCGGGGGCGAACGGGACCATGATCGCCAGGGTCGCCGCGGCGGCGGCGTATCTGCGCATCGGGGGGAGTCCTTCCTGGTCAGTGGCTTTCGCCGACACCAGGACGCTAGGAATCCCGACCCGTAACGCGGATCAACCGACGGTGCTCACCCGCGACGTGGCACCAGGGTGTGACGCGGACTAATCCGTGTTCCAAAGTCCCGCCCACGGCACCCGCCTGGCGGCTCGCGCCGTGACCGTGCCTGAGCGAGCGCGACATCGCTTCGCGACCTGACCTGCGGGCCCTCGCCTCCGGCGTCGGGCTCGCAGGTCAGGCAACACACTCGCGTGCGTGGCCGAGGCCACTGCGAAACAGGCGCTAGTCCCCGGGGCGCACCAGCCCCACCTCGTAGGCGTACACGATCGCCTGGGGGCGGTCGCGCAGCCCCAGCTTCATGAGGATCCGCCCGAAGTGGGTCTTGACGGTCTGCTCGGCCACGACCAGCTCGGCGGCGATCTCGCCGTTGGACAGGCCGCGCGCGACCAGCGTCAGCACCTCGGTCTCGCGCTCGGTGAGCTCGGCGAGCCTGGCGCGCGACGGGGAGCGGGGCGCGCCCAGCCGGGAGAACTCCGAGATCAGCCGCTTGGTGATGGACGGCGACAGCAGCGCGTCGCCCGCCGCCACGACCCGCACCGCGTCGGCCAGCTCGCCCGCCGAGGCGTCCTTGAGCAGGAACCCGCTGGCCCCGGCGCGCAGCGCCTCGTACACGTAGTCGTCCAGGTCGAAGGTGGTCAGCATCAGCACCTTCGGCGGGTCGGCGGCGTCGGGGGAGCCGTCCAGCAGGCGGCGGGTGGCCTCCAGGCCGTCCATGACGGGCATCCGCACGTCCATCAGCACCACGTCGGGCCGCAGGTCGGCGACGACGCGCAGGCCCTCCGCGCCGTTGACGGCCTCCCCGACCACCTCGATGTCGGGCTGGGCGTTCAGCAGCACCCCGAACCCGGCCCGCACCATCCCCTGGTCATCGACGATCACCACCCGGATGCTCACGAGGCACGCTCCTTCACGGGCAGGACGGCGGTCACGGTGAATCCCCCTTCGGGTCCGGGTGCGGCGGTGAGGCTCCCGCCCAGCATCGCGGCCCGCTCGCGCATGCCGGTCAGGCCGTGGCCGCCGCCGGGCGGCGACGGGGTGGGGCGCTGGCCGTCGGCGGGCGGGCCGTTGACGACGTGCAGGCGGACGTCGTCGTCGCGGCGTTCGGCGGCGAGCGTGACGTGGGAGCCGGGGGCGTGGCGCATGGCGTTGCTCAGCGCCTCCTGGAGGATGCGGTAGGCGGTGAGGCCGACGCCCTGCGGCAGGCCCGCCAGGTCGCCGTCGAGATGCTCGGTGACGTGCAGTCCCGCGCTGCGGGCGTTGGAGACCAGCTCGTCGAGGCGGTCCAGGCCGGGCTGCGGGGCGGTCTCCGCGCCGTTCTCCGAGCGGAGGACGCCCAGGATGCGGCGCATCTCGGTGAGCGCGTCCAGCGCCGTCGAGCGGATCTCCGACAGGTCCCGGCGGGTCTCGTCGGGAAGCCCGGTGACCTTGTAGGGGGCCGCCTCGGCCTGGATGGCGATCATCGACATGTGGTGGGCGACCACGTCGTGCAGCTCCCGGGCGATGCGCTGGCGCTCGGTCAGCACCGCCTCGGCCTCGCGGTGCCGCTCCTCCTGCTCGGCCAGCTCCCGGCGGGCCACCTGCCGCTGCCGGACCAGGTAGCCCGCCAGCAGCGGCAGCAGCAGCAGCGCGATCGCGCCGGCGGCCATCGCCCGGTCGATCACCAGCACCCCGGCCACCGAGACCATCCCGACGCCGACGGTGACGTCGCGGGGGCAGCGCGCGGCGACCTGGTACAGGCACAGCATCGCCACGATCGTGCCGCCGGGCGTGTAGGGGGTGAACAGCGGCGGCCGGGGGTCGAACAGCAGCGTCGCCAGCGCGATCATCCGCCACGCCCCCAGCGGATGCCCCTGCCGCACCGCCAGCGGCACCGCCACCGCGACGGCGATGAGCAGCAGCGTCTGGGGGCCGGGGACGTCGGTGGGCAGGCCGGGGCGCACCGCGTTGTCCAGCAGCGCCTGCCGATAGTTGACGGCCGCGTTCCGCAGCACCGACCAGGTGCCGAACAGCACCGCCAGCGTGATGCCCAGGTCGAAGACCTGCACGACCGCCCCGAACGGCAGCCGCCCGATCCTGATCGCCCGCGTCCAGCGCAGCCAGAACGGCCACGGCCGGTCGAGCGGTGGCGCGGGGTCGGGCCGCCCGGACCACAGGGCGGCGACCAGCGGGCGCCACAGCAGCGCGACGGTGTCGCGCACGCCGGGGGACCCGGAGGCGTCGGCGGTCATGTCGCGCGTTCCCGGACGGGCAGGGCGGCGGTCACGGCGAACCCTCCTTCCGGCGTGGGCCCGGCGGTGAAGCTCCCGCCCAGCATCGACGCCCGCTCGCGCATGCCGGTCAGGCCGTGGCCGCCGCCGGGCGGCGAGGGGGTGGGGCGGTGGCCGTCGGCGGGCGGGCCGTTGGCGACCTTCAGGCACAGGACGTCCCCGGTGTGGGCGACGTCGAGTTCGACGCGGGAACCGGGGGCGTGGCGCATGGCGTTGCTCAGCGCCTCCTGGAGGATGCGGTAGGCGGTGAGGCCGACGCCCTGCGGCAGGTCCGCCAGGTCACCGTCGGCGGTCGTGGTGAGGTGGAGCCCGGCGTTGCGGGCGTTGGAGACCAGCTCGTCGAGGCGGTCCAGGCCGGGCTGCGGGGCGGTCTCCGCGCCGTTCTCCGAGCGGAGGACGCCCAGGATGCGGCGCATCTCGGTGAGCGCGTCCAGCGCCGTCGAGCGGATCTCCGACAGGTCCCGGCGGGTCTCGCCGTGCATGTCGGGGACCTTGTAGGGCGCGGCCTCGGCCTGGATGGCGATCATCGACATGTGGTGGGCGACCACGTCGTGCAGCTCCCGGGCGATGCGCTGGCGTTCGGTGTGGAGCACCTCGGTCTCGCGGTGCCGCCGCTCCTGCTCGGCCAGCTCGTGGCGGGCCACCCGCCGCTGCCGGACCAGATGGCCCCACAGCAGGGGGACCAGCAGCAGCGCCACCGCGACGGCGGCCTTGGGCGGCGCGAGGATCCACACCCCCACCACCGAGATCATCCCGACGCCGACGGTGACGTCGCGGGGGCCCCGCGCGGCGACCTGGTACAGGCACAGCAGCGCCACGACCACGGTGTCGGGCAGGTACGTGCCGGGCAGCCACGGCAGGACGGCCACCACGACCGTCACGACGGCGCTCATCCGCCAGGCCCCCAGCGGGTGCCGCTGCCGCAGGGCGAGCGGGAGCACCGCCGCGAGGGCGAGGAGGAACAGCGCGCCGGACGAGTGGTGGGAGGTGTGCAGCCGCGCCTCGTGGATCAGCCGCGAGTAGCCGGTGGACAGCAGGGACACCGCGACGACCAGGTCGACGGCCTGCACGACGGCCTGCGCGACCGTCCCGAACGGCAGCCGCCCGACCCCGATCCGCCGGGTCCAGCGCAGCCCCACCGGCCAGGGCCGGTCGCGCGGCGCGGGATCGGCGCGGCCGGTGAGCGCGGCGGCGACCGGCCGGGTCAGCAGCGCCCGCGTCTCCCGCGCCCCCTGCCGTTCGCCCCTCTCGCCGGTCACCCTCCCAGCCTAGGGATCCGCGGGACGGCCCGGATGCCCCCGTGGTGCCACGCGGCCGTCATACCGGGGTAGGGGGTCACAGCAGGCCGTGCCAGAGCTGCTCCACGATCAGCGCCCACCAGTGGTCCTCCTCGCGCAGCGCCTCCCGGTCGATCCCGGCCAGCTGCTCCTGGAGCCCGGCCACGACCTTCCCCACCAGGTACGGGTCGCGCGCCGCCGCCATCCGCTGCCGCCCGCGCGTCAGCAGCGCCAGCGACCGGGCGAACGCCGCGACGTCGCCGTTGACGAACCGCGCCGTCCCCTCGTACGGGTCGACCGCCCACACCCAGCCGTCGTCCGCCCCGACGCCCAGCGCGCACATCCCGTCGCCGCCGAACGCCCACAGGTCGGCGAAGCGCCCGGCGTGCGGCGCGCCGATCCGCCCGAGCGCCTCCGCCATCGGCCGCAGCGGGCCCAGGTCGAACAGGTAGGGGATCCGCATCGGCAGGCCCGCGCCGGTCAGGCCCGCCGCCACGTGCGGGGCCAGGCCCGCGGCCGACACCTCGGCCGGGGTGTAGCGGTGCACCGCGCCGTGCCCGAACACGCGGGTCAGCAGCTCGTTGAGCCGGTCGGGGCCGAGCGGCGCGGCGGGCGGGACGTCGGCGGGCGGCGGGACGGGCGAGGGCTCGGGCGGCGGCGGCTGCCCGGCGGCCAGCGCGG